>NZ_JBCNNS010000020.1:0-50315 GCF_039594335.1 Raoultella sp. | reverse complement strand
GCGACCGGCACCGGTAAAACCGTCACTTTGCAAAAGCTGGCGGAATCTTTTTCAGAAATCGGCGTGCCGGTCTTTATGGCCGATGTGAAAGGCGATCTGACCGGGATTGCCGCAACGGGCCAAAACTCGGAGAAACTGCAGACGCGGCTGGAAAAAATCGGCGTCACCGATTGGCAGCCCCATGCTAACCCGGTAGTAACGTGGGATATTTTCGCTGAAAAAGGCCATCCGCTTCGGGCCACGGTTTCCGACCTCGGACCACTACTGCTGGCGCGGCTGCTCAATCTCAACGATGTCCAGTCCGGCGTGCTGAATATTATCTTCCGCATCGCCGATGATCGCGGGCTGCTGCTGCTCGATTTCAAAGATTTACGCGCCATCACCCAATATATCGGCGATAACGCCAAAACCTTTCAAAACCAGTATGGCAACATCAGCAGCGCCTCGGTCGGCGCCATCCAGCGCGGCCTGCTGACTCTCGAACAGCAAGGCGCGGAACACTTTTTCGGCGAGCCGATGCTCGATATCCAGGACTGGATGCGTCTCGACGAGAACGGCAAAGGGATGATTAATATCCTCAGCGCCGAAAAGCTGTATCAGATGCCGAAACTCTATGCAGCCAGCCTGCTATGGATGCTCTCGGAGCTCTACGAGCGCCTGCCGGAAGCGGGCGATCTCGATAAGCCGAAACTGGTCTTTTTCTTCGATGAAGCGCACCTGCTGTTTAACGATGCACCTCAGGTGTTGCTGGACAAAATCGAGCAGGTTATCCGCCTGATTCGTTCCAAAGCCGTGGGGGTTTACTTCGTGTCGCAGAACCCGTCGGATATTCCCGATGCGATCCTCGGCCAGTTGGGCAACCGCGTTCAGCACGCCCTGCGCGCCTTTACGCCAAAAGATCAGAAAGCGGTAAAAGCCGCGGCACAGACCATGCGCGCTAACCCGGCGTTCAGTACCGAACAGGCCATCCAGGAGCTGGGCACCGGCGAAGCGCTGATCTCCTTTCTCGATGAAAAAGGCAGCCCTTCGGTGGTCGAGCGCGCGATGGTCATCGCCCCCTGTTCACGAATGGGGCCGGTGACGGACGACGAGCGTAACGGCTTGATTAACCACTCCGCGCTGTACGGTAAGTATGAAGATGCCGTCGATCGCGAGTCCGCCTATGAAATGCTGCAGCAAGGGGTGCAGTCTACCCCGGAACAGCAGGCGGCTCCCCCGGCAAAAGGCCAGACGGGCAGCGCTGACGACGGTCTGCTCGGCGGGCTGAAAGATATTTTGTTCGGCACCACCGGTCCGCGCGGCGGCAAACATGATGGTCTGGTGCAAACGGCCGCTAAAAGCGCGGTTCGCCAGGTGACCAACCAACTGGTGCGGGGAATGCTGGGAAGTCTACTTGGAGGAAGACGCCGTTAGCACCGTGCCTGCCTGTCCCGGGTTGCGGCACAAGCGCCTTACCCGGGCTACAGGGCGGGGAAGTCTGCCTGGAGGAAGACGCCGTTAGCACCGTGCCTGCCTGTCCCGGGTTGCGGCACAAGCGCCTTACCCGGGCTACAGGACGGGGAAGTCTGCCTGGAGGAAGACGCCGTTAGCACCGTGCCTGCCTGTCCCGGGTTGCGGCACAAGCGCCTTACCCGGGCTACAGGGCGGGGAAGTCTGCCTGGAGGAAGACGCCATTAGCACCGTGCCTGCCTGTCCCGGGTTGCGGCACAAGCGCCTTATCCGGGCTACAGGGCAACGAGGCGAAACACCGAGGGCATCCAATAAAACGGCAGACACAAAAAAACCCGGCGTTGCTTGCGCCTGGCCGGGTTATCCGTATGACTACGCTTTTCTCATCATCAGCCAGAGGCTGATCAGGAAGAAGCTGGCGCTTGGCAGCAGCGCGCCGATAATCGGCGGGATGCCATAGACCAGCGTCAGCGGACCAAAAATCTGGTCCAGCACGTAGAAGATAAAACCAAAACTGATCCCGGTGACGACCCTGACCCCCATCGCCACGCTGCGCAGCGGGCCGAAGATAAACGACAATGCCATCAGCATCATCACCGCCACCGACAGCGGCTGGAAGATTTTGCTCCACATGTTGAGCTGGTAGCGTCCCGGGTCCTGTCCGCTGGATTTCAGATAGGTCACGTAGTTATGCAGGCCGCTGATCGACAACGCATCCGGGTCCAGCGCCACCACTCCCAGCTTGTCGGGCGTCAACTTGGTTTTCCAGATGCCGCTGACCCTCTGCGAGCCGGTTATCTGTTTCGGATCGGTCAGGTCAGACTCATCGACCTGCGACAGGCGCCAGACTTTATTGTCGGTGTCGAATTTCGCCGAAGCGGCGTAGCGAACGGTCTGCAAACGGCGCTGGTCGTTAAACACGTAAATACTCACGCCGCCCAGCTCATCGCTCCCTTTCACCCGTTCGATATAGACGAAGTTATGCCCGTCTTTCGCCCACAGCCCCTGCTGGGTCGACAGCAGCGAACCGCCGTACATCTGCTGGGCGCGATAATTACGCGCCATCTGCTCGCCCTGCGGCGCCACCCATTCACCGATTGCCATAGTCAGCAGAACCAGCGGAATCGCGGTTTTCATCACCGCCAGCGCCACCTGTAAACGGGTGAAGCCGGAGGCTTGCATCACCACCAGTTCGCTACGCTGCGCCAGCATCCCCAGGCCAAGCAGTGCGCCAAGCAGCGCCGCCATCGGGAAGAAAATCTGCACGTCTTTTGGCACGCTGAGGATGGTATACAGCCCGGCGCCCAGCGCGTCGTAGCTGCCCTGGCCGGCTTTTTTCAACTGGTCGACAAACTTGATAATGCCTGAGAGCGAAACCAGCATGAACAGCGTCATCATGATGGTGTTGAAAATCGTCCTACCGATATAACGGTCAAGTACGCCAAACGCCTGCATCACACTGCTCCTTTGTTAAAACGGGCACGGAAGCGGCGCATCGGCACCGTATCCCACAGGTTTAGCAGCACGGCCAGCGCGAAATAGAACAGGTTAATCACCCACATCCAGATCATCGGGTCGATTTTACCTTTACCGCCGTTTGACTTAATCGAGGTTTGCAGCAGGAAGAAGACCAGATACAGCAGCATCGCCGGCAGCATGGACAGCACGCGACCCTGACGCGGGTTCACCACGCTCAGCGGCACCACCATCAGCGCCATAATGAACACCGTCGCCACCAGTGTGAAGCGCCAGTGCAGCTCGGCGCGCGCGGGGTCGGTATCGGTACGCCAAAGCGTGCGCATGCCCATCTGCTCGGTGTCGTCAGGATCCGAGGCCACCGCCTGATGGCCAATAATGGCCTGGTAATTTTTAAAATCAGTGATGCGGAAATCGCGCAGCATCGCCGTGCCTTCAAAGCGGGTGCCCTGGTTCATGGTCACCACCTGCGAGCCGTCTTTCTTCTGTGTCAGTTCGCCGGAATCGGCCACCACAACGGAAGGCCGCGCGTTACCTTTCGGCCTCAACTGCGCCAGGAAAACATCATGGAAGCGCTTGCCGCTGACGTTTTCAATAAACAGCACGGCGCTGCCGTCACTGGCCTGCTGAAACTGACCCTGGGCCAGCGCAGCCATGCCGGGGTTCGCTTTCGCTTCCGCCAGCACTTCGTCCTGATGGCGGGACGACCAGGGACCGGCCCACATCACGTTGACCGCCGCTACAGCGCCGGTAAACAGCGCGAGGATCATTGCCGCTTTCACCAGCACGGCCTTACTCAGACCGCAGGCATGCATCACCGTGATTTCGCTTTCGGTATACAGTTTGCCCAGCGTCATCAGCAGCCCGAGGAATAAACTCAGAGGCAGAATGAGCTGCGCCATTTCCGGTACGCCCAGCCCTAACAGCGAGAGCACCAGATTTGTCGGGATATCGCCATCCACCGCAGCGCCGAGGATCCTGACCAGTTTCTGGCAAAAGAAAATCAGTAACAGGATGAACAGGATCGCCAACTGGCTTTTCAGCGTCTCACGAACCAGATATCTTATGATTATCACTATAAATACGCCCGTAAAAACCCGTCTTATTGCAGGAAAATTGCTTGTTTCATGGCTTAAACGTCATTTATTCTCTTTGGTCTTCGAAATCATCGCTAAGATTAAATGACCCACTGGTTCTGTGTATCAGTTTTTTTTCTGACGAACCAAAGCCGTAATAACGTTAAGATTAACACGAAGTCACCGCAACAGCGGACATGAGTTACGAAAGCTTTCAATTCTATCCGTAGCCACCGTCGTTGTCTTTAAGATTCAGGAGCGTAGTGCATGGAGTTCAGTGTAAAAAGCGGTAGCCCGGAGAAACAGCGGAGTGCCTGTATCGTAGTCGGCGTCTTTGAACCGCGTCGCCTCTCCCCGATTGCCGAACAACTCGATAAAATCAGTGACGGCTATATCAGCGCACTGCTGCGTCGCGGTGAACTGGAAGGTAAGCCAGGTCAGACGCTGCTGCTGCACCATGTGCCAAATATTCTGTCAGAACGTATTCTGCTGATTGGCTGTGGTAAAGAGCGTGAGCTGGACGAACGTCAGTACAAGCAGGTCATTCAGAAAACCATAAATACTTTGAATGATACCGGTTCAATGGAAGCGGTCTGCTTCCTGACCGAACTGCATGTGAAAGGCCGCAACAACTACTGGAAAGTTCGCCAGGCCGTTGAGACTGCCAAAGAGACGCTGTACAGCTTCGATCAGTTGAAAACCAATAAAAGCGAGCCGCGTCGCCCGCTGCGTAAAATGGTCTTCAACGTTCCGACCCGTCGCGAGCTGACCAGCGGCGAACGCGCTATCCAGCACGGACTGGCGATTGCCGCCGGTATCAAGGCCGCCAAAGATCTCGGCAATATGCCGCCAAACATCTGTAACGCCGCCTATCTGGCCTCTCAGGCCCGTCAGCTGGCCGATACCTACAGCAAGAATGTGATCACCCGCGTCATCGGCGAACAGCAGATGAAAGAGCTGGGCATGAACTCTTACCTGGCGGTCGGCAACGGTTCGCAAAATGAATCGCTGATGTCGGTGATTGAATACAAAGGCAACCCGGCGGAAGACGCCCGTCCGATCGTCCTGGTCGGCAAAGGGCTGACCTTTGACTCCGGCGGTATCTCCATCAAGCCTGCCGAAGGCATGGACGAGATGAAGTACGACATGTGCGGTGCGGCCGCGGTCTACGGCGTGATGCGTATGGTCGCTGAACTTCAGCTACCGCTGAACGTGATCGGCGTCCTCGCCGGCTGTGAAAACATGCCTGGCGGCCGCGCCTATCGTCCAGGTGATGTCCTGACGACCATGTCCGGCCAAACCGTTGAAGTACTGAATACCGACGCCGAAGGTCGTCTGGTGCTGTGCGATGTGCTGACCTATGTTGAGCGTTTCGAACCGGAAGCCGTGATTGACGTCGCAACGCTAACCGGCGCGTGCGTGATTGCCCTGGGCCATCACATCACCGGCCTGATGTCTAACCACAATCCTCTGGCCCACGAGCTGATCGGCGCATCCGAACTGGCGGGCGACCGTGCATGGCGCTTACCGCTGGGCGATGAATTCCAGGAGCAACTGGAATCTAACTTCGCGGATATGGCCAACATCGGCGGACGTCCCGGCGGCGCGATCACCGCCGGCTGTTTCCTGTCGCGCTTTGCCCGTAAGTACAACTGGGCACACCTGGATATCGCCGGCACCGCATGGCGTTCAGGGAAAGCGAAAGGCGCCACCGGCCGTCCGGTCGCCCTGCTGTCGCAGTTCCTGCTCAATCGCGCCGGATTTACAGGCGAAGAATGATGAACATGCCGGGGGGCGGCTTCGCCTTACCCGGCCGACAAACTACGCTTGCCCGGCCTACGCAAAGATGCCGTTTGTAGGCCGGGTAAGCGCAGCGCCGCCTGGTTTAAGCATTTAACGTCACCACAAGAAGCCCCATATATGAAGAATGCAACGTTCTACCTTCTGGACAATGACAGCACCGTTGATGGCCTCAGTGCCGTCGAGCAACTCGTGTGTGACATTGCCGCAGAACGTTGGCGTAGCGGCAAACGCGTGCTTATCGCCTGTGAAGACGAACAGCAGGCCATCCGTCTGGATGAAGCGCTGTGGGCCCGCCCTCCAGAAAGCTTCGTCCCGCATAATCTGGCGGGAGAAGGCCCCAGAGGCGGAGCGCCGGTAGAGATCGCCTGGCCGCAAAAGCGCAACAGCAGCCCGCGGGATATTCTGATCAGTCTGCGGGTAAACTTTGCAGATTTTGCCACCGCTTTCACAGAAGTGATAGACTTTGTCCCTTACGAAGATTCTCTGAAACAACTGGCGCGCGAACGCTACAAAGCGTACCGCATGGCTGGTTTCAACCTGAATACGGCAACCTGGAAATAATGGAAAAGACATACAACCCACAAGATATCGAACAGCCGCTCTACGAGCACTGGGAAAAGCAGGGCTATTTCAAACCGAATGGTGATGAAAGCCAGGAGAGCTTCTGCATCATGATCCCGCCGCCGAACGTCACCGGCAGTTTGCATATGGGTCATGCTTTCCAGCAAACCATCATGGATACCATGATTCGCTACCAGCGTATGCAGGGTAAAAATACCCTGTGGCAGGCCGGTACCGACCACGCGGGTATCGCGACCCAGATGGTGGTTGAGCGTAAGATTGCCGCAGAAGAAGGGAAAACTCGCCACGACTACGGCCGCGACGCCTTTATCGATAAAATCTGGCAGTGGAAAGCGGAATCCGGCGGCACCATTACCCGTCAGATGCGTCGTCTCGGCAACTCTGTGGACTGGGAGCGCGAGCGCTTCACCATGGATGAAGGTCTCTCCAACGCCGTAAAAGAAGTCTTTGTTCGCCTGTACAAAGAAGACCTGATTTACCGCGGCAAACGCCTGGTCAACTGGGACCCGAAACTGCGCACCGCCATCTCCGATCTGGAAGTGGAAAACCGCGAGTCTAAAGGCTCCATGTGGCATATCCGCTACCCGCTGGCCGACGGTGCGAAAACCACCGACGGTAAAGATTATCTGGTGGTGGCGACCACCCGTCCGGAAACCCTGCTGGGCGACACTGGCGTGGCCGTTAACCCGGAAGATCCGCGTTACAAAGATTTGATCGGCAAGTTCGTGGTGCTGCCGCTGATCAACCGCCGCATTCCGATCGTCGGCGACGAACACGCTGACATGGAAAAAGGCACCGGCTGCGTGAAAATCACCCCGGCGCACGACTTTAACGACTATGAAGTCGGAAAACGTCACGCCCTGCCGATGATCAACATCCTGACCTTTGACGGTGACATCCGCGAAAGCGCGCAGGTGTACGACACCAAAGGCGAAGAGTCCGACGTTTACTCCGCAGAGATCCCGGCTGAGTTCCAGAAGCTGGAGCGTTTCGCTGCGCGTAAAGCTGTTGTGGCGGCCATTGATGCGCTCGGACTGCTCGAAGAGATCAAACCTCACGATCTGACCGTGCCCTACGGCGACCGTGGCGGTGTGGTGATCGAGCCGATGCTGACCGACCAGTGGTACGTGCGTGCCGATGTGCTGGCGAAGCCTGCCGTAGAAGCGGTTGAAAACGGCGACATCCAGTTCGTACCGAAGCAGTACGAAAACATGTATTTCTCCTGGATGCGCGATATTCAGGACTGGTGTATCTCCCGTCAGCTGTGGTGGGGTCACCGAATCCCGGCATGGTATGACAACGAAGGCAACGTCTACGTGGGCCGCACCGAAGACGAAGTGCGCCAGGAGAATAACCTGAGCGCCGACGTCGCGCTGCGTCAGGATGAAGACGTTCTGGATACCTGGTTCTCCTCCGCGCTGTGGACCTTCTCCACCCTCGGCTGGCCAGAAAACACCGACGCGCTGCGTCAGTTCCACCCGACCAGCGTGATGGTCTCCGGTTTCGACATTATCTTCTTCTGGATTGCCCGCATGATCATGATGACCATGCACTTCATCAAAGATGAAAACGGCAAGCCGCAGGTACCGTTCCATACCGTCTACATGACCGGTCTGATTCGTGACGACGAAGGCCAGAAGATGTCCAAATCCAAGGGCAACGTGATTGACCCGCTGGATATGGTTGACGGCATCTCCCTGCCAGAGTTGCTGGAGAAACGTACCGGCAACATGATGCAACCGCAGCTGGCGGAGAAAATCGCCAAACGCACCGAGAAACAGTTCCCGAACGGTATCGAGCCGCACGGCACCGACGCCCTGCGCTTCACCCTGGCGGCGCTGGCCTCCACCGGCCGCGATATCAACTGGGACATGAAGCGTCTGGAGGGTTACCGTAACTTCTGTAACAAGCTATGGAACGCCAGCCGTTTCGTGCTGATGAACACCGAAGATCAGGACTGCGGCTTCAACGGCGGCGAGAAAGTGCTGTCGCTGGCGGACCGTTGGATCCTTGCCGAATTCAACCAGACCGTGAAAGCGTACCGCGAAGCGCTGGATAACTTCCGCTTCGATATCGCCGCGGGGATCCTGTATGAGTTCACCTGGAACCAGTTCTGCGACTGGTACCTGGAGCTGACGAAACCGGTGATGACCGGCGGTTCTGAAGCGGAACTGCGCGGCACGCGTCATACCCTGGTGAGCGTGCTGGAAGGTCTGCTGCGTCTGGCGCACCCGATCATTCCGTTCATCACTGAAACCATCTGGCAGCGTGTGAAAACCATCGTTGGTATCAATGCGGACACCATCATGCTGCAGCCGTTCCCGGCTTACGATGCGGCTCAGGTTGATGAAGCGGCGCTGGCCGATACCGAATGGCTGAAGCAGGCGATCATTGCCGTACGTAATATCCGTGCGGAAATGAACATTGCCCCGGGCAAACCACTCGAACTGCTGCTGCGCGGTTGCAGCGCCGACGCTCAGCGTCGCGTGACCGACAACCAGAACTTCCTGCAGTCCATGGCGCGTCTGGAAAGCATCACCGTGCTATCAGCCGACGACAAAGGTCCGGTTTCCGTCACCAAAATCATCGACGGCGCCGAACTGCTGATCCCGATGGCAGGTCTCATCAACAAAGAAGATGAGCTGGCGCGTCTGGCGAAAGAAGTGGCGAAGATCGACGGTGAAATCAGTCGTATCGAAAGCAAACTGGCTAACGAAGGTTTTGTCGCCCGCGCACCGGAAGCGGTGATCGCCAAAGAGCGTGAGAAGCTGGACGGTTATGCCGAAGCGAAAAGTAAACTGATCGAACAGCAGGCGGTCATCGCCGCGCTGTAATCCTCCCGCCCCTTGCCTGCTCAGGCAAGGGGCGTTTTTATCCGCGATACCCGCTTGCGCTCCCCCCGCTCGCGATGTTATTAACAACACCATCCGTCATTTTTTGCTATGAGTAATCGTATGAATACGATCGCGACCGTTACGGCGTCGCTGCGCCGCATCACCGCTGAAGACAATGCTGCTATCGCCAACGTTATCCGCCAGGTTTCCGCGGAATACGGGCTGACGGCCGATAAGGGCTACACCGTAGCAGACCCCAACCTCGATGAGCTTTTTGAGCTCTACAGCCAGCCGGGCTCCGCCTATTGGGTGGTTGAACAGGATGGTCGGGTAGTCGGCGGCGGCGGCATTGCTCCGCTGGCGCATAGCGAACCGGATATCTGCGAACTCCAGAAAATGTACTTTATGACCTCTGCCCGTGGCCAGGGGCTGGCGAAAAAGCTGGCACTGCTGGCGTTAGATTATGCCCGCGAGCAGGGTTTCAAACGCTGCTATCTGGAAACCACCGCTTTCCTGAAAGAAGCCGTCGGGCTATATGAGCGCCTGGGCTTCGAACATATCGACGGGCCGCTGGGTTGCACCGGCCACGTTGACTGCGAAGTCAGGATGCTGAAAGTGCTGTAGCGCCAGCAAAACGGCAACGCGGATTAATCGAAAAAATGCATGATTCTCATGCAAAAAGAGCGTTATTCACCGCAAGTTTTCGCTAATACACTATTCGAGCATTGGATCTTTTAGCCTGCCGCCGCGGCAGGCCTTGCTCAGGATAGAACATAATGAAAAAACTCTCCCTCCTGCTCACCGGCAGCATGATACTTGCCGGTATGGCTTCCAGCGTTAACGCCGCCGAAATTGCTGGCAATACCGAAGGCGCTCAGGTCATCCGTGTGGAAAAAACCCGGGGCCGTATCGATGCGCTCAACGATATCGTATATAGCCAGGTAAAAAGTACCGTCGCCGTTCGTCAACTGCATATGTCTTTACTGGTGCCGCGTAACGGCGATCTGAAACCGGCAATCGTCTATTTCCCCGGCGGCGGTTTCACCAGCGCGGCCTGGAATAAGTTTATCGAGATGCGTATGGCGCTGGCGTCGGCGGGATTCGTCGTCGCGGCGGCGGAATACCGTACGGTTCCCGATACCTTCCCGGCCCCGGTTATCGATGGTAAAGCCGCCGTTCGCTATCTGCGCGAACATGCCGCGGAGTACGGTATAGATCCGTCGCGTATTGGCGTCCTCGGGGATTCCGCTGGCGGCTATATGGCACAAATGCTGGCGCTCACCAATGGCGACAAAACGTTCGATCGTGGCGATAACCTGGCGCAATCATCGGACGTGCAGGCCGCCGCCACGCTGTACGGTATTTCGAACCTGTTGAATATCGGCGAAGGTTTTCCGCAGGCGATTCAAAAAGTGCACCAGTCACCTGCAGTCACTGAAGCGCTGCTGGTCCACGGTAGCGCCTTTCGCGACTGGCCGGGAGCGACGATTACCAGTGACCCGCAAAAAGCGCTGGCTGCCAGCCCGATGGGCCATATCAGCGGTAAAAAGCCGCCATTTTTAATTATGCACGGCAGCGCCGACACCCTGGTTTCACCGGTACAAAGTCAACAGCTCTATCGCGCCCTGAAGAAAGAGGATAATCCGGCCGATTACGTGCTGCTGGAAGGCGCGGAGCACGGCGATGACAGCTGGTATCAGAAGCCGGTTATTGAACGGGTAGTGAACTGGTTTAAAACCACCCTCGGCGCGCCCAAAGCCGCCGCGACAGCAGAGAAAGATAAAAACGCCAATCTGTAATGGATCGTCAGGCCGCGGCGGTGAAGCTGCGGCCTGACGCTCAGGCGGGCACGCCGCTGTGAAAACGAAACTCCGCCTCGGGCGCGTTAATCAGCGCCGCCTCCGCCTCGCCAAGCTGGTGAATACGTTCACTGATATCCTCTTCGGCAATCTGTTGCGCCAAATCCAGATAGTCCTGATAGTGCCGCGCTTCGGAGCGTAGCAGCGACAGATAGAACTTTTGCAGATCGTCATTCAGCCACGGCGCCAGCGCGGCAAAGCGCTCGCAGGAGCGCGCTTCGATATAGGCTCCGCAAATCAGCTTATCGATGAGCATCACCGGTTCGTGGGAACGCACCTCTCTGCGTAACCCACGGGCATACTGACTGGCGGTGATTTTGACGTACGGGATATCGTGGGCCAGCATTATTTCCCGCACCTGCCAGAAATGGTGCAGCTCTTCTTTAATCAGCAGCACCATGCTGTCCACCAACTGACGGCACCAGGGATCGTCGGTCTGCGGCATAGTGCTTTTATTAATCCGTTTATGCAGCGCGACGAAATCCGGCTCGGGACCCCAGCGGTAGGTAAAGTCCTCATACGGCTTCAGGCAGGCCAGCAGCTCGTCGGCCCCTTCTTTATCAGCGACATATTTACGCACCAGCAGCAGCGCGTTTTGTGCCGCTTTTAGCTCACAGACCATATGATCGGTCAGCAGCAACGGGAGATTTTCCGGCTTACGGGCTTCATCAATCCACGCCTGTGGCGTTGGGCAGTGCAGGAAATCATGTACCGGGGAGAGTATTTGCGGGTAGTCCATTGAAGTTCCTTGCTATACGGTAACGGCTGCTGGCCGTTACCGTATCCAAACAGACACAATATTATTGTTCAGGGTATAACGAGACGAAAATCCCGACAACATAGAGAAAGATGTCACCGGGGTTTCTGTGTGTAGCCAGCAAAGACGCGGCCTGCAGGATGACGTGCGGATTTACTTAGTGGCGAACGCCGTCATCGTCTTCATCGACGAAATCGTCGTCATCTTCATCACCATCTTCGCCGTTCGGGTCTTCATAGTACGTGCCCCAACCGTCATATTCGACGCCGAATTTTTCCGCCAGAGTCATCAGTTGCTCAACCTGGTCATCAATCAGCTCTACCTTCAGGGCACTTTCACTCAGGATGTCACAGCAGATAACCACTTCACCTTCTTCCACTTCCAGCTCTTCCGGCTCGGTCACTTCGTAACCCAGCTTGAAGGCCTCGACAGCCACTTTCTCCAGCGTTTCGAAGTCATCGGCAGAGAGATGGTGTTCAATCGTGTACAGCGCGTCCGGATCGCTGCCGTCTTCGAGCAGCTCTTCGATAATCAGACGCGTTTCTTCACGCTGTTCTTCCAGTAGTTCCGGGTTTGCCATGGCTCGTTCCTCATAATGTGCGGCAGATACATCTATTGTCACATACCGCCGAGATTGCCTCCACCTTTGCGAGAAAGATTTGTGCAACGGGGTTGCAAATGAATATTCATACATATAAATTGAATTTTAATTCAATATAGAGCTTAAGCCATGTGAGGGAATTATGTCCGCGTTTTATCAGAAGCATTTTTTGAAGTTACTCGATTTTACCCCTGCAGAAATCACCGACCTGCTGAAGCTGGCGACCAGACTGAAAACCGATAAAAAAAACGGTATTGAAATCCAGCATCTGGCTGGAAAAAACATCGCGCTCATCTTCGAAAAAGACTCTACCCGTACCCGATGCTCTTTCGAAGTTGCCGCATTTGATCAGGGTGCCCGCGTCACCTATCTCGGGCCAAGCGGCAGCCAGATAGGCCATAAAGAATCAATTAAAGATACCGCCCGCGTGCTGGGCCGGATGTATGACGGCATTCAGTATCGCGGCCATGGACAAGAGATTGTCGAGACACTTGCCAGCTATGCCGGCGTACCGGTGTGGAACGGTCTGACCAACGAGTTTCATCCCACCCAGTTGCTGGCGGATTTATTGACCATGCAAGAGCATCTGCCGGGGAAAGCCTTTAACGAAATGACTTTGGTGTATGTTGGCGACGCCCGCAACAACATGGGCAACTCGATGCTCGAAGCTGCGGCGTTGACCGGACTGGATCTGCGCCTGGTTGCTCCGACAGCATGTTGGCCCGAAGAGAATCTGGTGGCGGAATGCCGGGCGCTGGCACAGAAAAACGGTGGCAACATCACTCTGACCGAAGATATCGCGGCAGGCGTGAAAGGGGCGGACTTTATCTACACCGACGTGTGGGTCTCGATGGGCGAAGCCAAAGAGAAATGGGCGGAGCGCATTGCGTTACTGCGCGCTTATCAGGTGAATAGCGAGATGATGGCGCTGACCGGTAATCCACAGGTGAAGTTTCTGCACTGCCTGCCCGCGTTCCATGACGATCAAACGACCCTTGGTCAGCAGATGGCGGCGGAATATGGCCTGCATGGCGGCATGGAAGTGACTGACGAGGTCTTCGAGTCGCCGGCAAGCATCGTCTTCGATCAGGCGGAAAACCGGATGCATACCATCAAAGCGGTGATGGTGGCGACACTCAGTAAATAGTCGTTCTCTCGCGGCCTGTTCCCGGATTGCGCTGCGCTTATCCGGGCTACCCGCCCCCAAACCGCACGGATCTGTAGCCCGGGCAAGGCGCCTGCCGCAGCCCGGGGGATTTTTTTACGCCATCAGGATCTTCACTACCGCCTTACGCACTTTGGCCGGTTCACCCACGGCACACAGCGGCTTATGCACTTCTCCCGGGTAAAAGACCACAAAATCGCCCTCGTTCAGCACGACGGTTTTCTCCTGTTCACCAGCAGACAGAAACGCAATATCTCTGTCCGCCAGCCAGTCAATGTCCGGTGCGCCGGCAGGCCGGGTGCTGAAGGTCATAGCCTCCTGACCGCGGAGCACAATCTGGATATCCAGATAGCGTGTGTGGTATTCCGCGCGACGGGCGGCAAGAGGTTCGGTCGTATCTTCCGAAATCATATAAAACACGTTATTACCGTCAATATCGTATTTGCCGGGCAGCGTCTCTTCGCTCACGTGCGCATTAACGTGTTCAATCGCCTGACGCAACGCGTCCGGTAGCCAGGCCTGCAGATGATGAATGTGACCAACGAACATAATACCCCTCAAAGATAAAACAGCTTTTCATTTTTGTTTTTATACGCCCCTTCACACTGCCATACCACATCTTTTTTGCGGTTTTTTGCGCTGACGCAGGCTTATCGAAGCAATCGTTTTCTTGTTTGTGTACTAATCGCTTGATCCGAAATTTGAGCTGCGTATAATGCCGGTCGATTTGCCGGGAGGAAGCATGGTCTACTGCGTACGACATTCTGTCTTACCGCGTCTGAACACAGGCGCTGGCGTAGCGTTTTTCTTTCCGTTGCTCAATGAATTCTCGAAGCCCCTTATTTAAGGGGCTTTTTTTTTGCCCAGGCGTCAGGAGATAAACATGGCTAACCCGCTATATCAAAAACATATCATTTCCATAAACGATCTCAGCCGGGAAGACCTCGAACTGGTCCTGGCAACCGCTGCAAAACTGAAAGCGAACCCACAGCCGGAACTGCTGAAGTATAAGGTTATCGCCAGCTGTTTCTTTGAAGCCTCCACCCGTACCCGTCTGTCGTTTGAAACGTCGATGCACCGCCTTGGCGCCAGCGTGGTGGGCTTTTCCGACAGCAACAACACTTCGCTGGGCAAAAAAGGGGAAACCCTGGCCGACACCATTTCGGTCATCAGTACCTACGTCGATGCCATCGTGATGCGCCACCCGCAGGAAGGGGCTTCGCGTCTGGCGACCGAATTTTCTGGCGGGGTCCCGGTCCTCAACGCCGGCGACGGCGCTAACCAGCACCCGACACAGACCCTGCTGGATCTCTTCACCATCCAGGAAACTCAGGGCCGTCTGGAAAACCTCAACGTCGCAATGGTCGGTGACCTCAAATATGGCCGCACCGTCCATTCGCTGACCCAGGCGCTGGCGAAATTTAACGGCAACCGCTTCTACTTTATCGCCCCGGATGCGCTGGCGATGCCGCAGTACATCCTCGATATGCTGGATGAGAAAGGGATTGCCTGGAGTGTGCACAGCGCCATTGATGAAGTGATGGGAGAGCTGGATATTCTGTACATGACACGCGTGCAGAAAGAGCGCCTTGACCCGTCGGAATACGCTAATGTGAAAGCACAGTTTGTCCTGCGCGCCGCCGACCTCGAAGGCGCCCGTCACAATATGAAAGTGCTGCACCCGCTGCCGCGCATTGATGAAATCACCACCGATGTCGATAAAACGCCGCACGCCTGGTACTTCCAGCAGGCCGGCAACGGCATCTTCGCACGCCAGGCGTTACTGGCACTGGTACTGAATCGCGAGCTGGCTCTGTAAAGGGGGAAACGACCATGACACACGATAATAAACTGCAGGTAGAAGCCATTAAACGTGGCACCGTCATCGACCACATCCCTGCGCAGGTGGGCTTTAAGCTGCTGACATTATTCAAACTGACCGAAACCGATCAGCGTATCACCATCGGTCTGAACCTGCCGTCAGGTGAAATGGGCCGCAAGGACCTGGTCAAAATCGAGAATACCTTCCTGACCGACGAACAGGTGAACCAGCTGGCGCTGTATGCGCCGCATGCGACGGTCAACCGCATCGATAATTATGAAGTGGTTGGTAAGTCACGCCCTAATCTGCCGGAACGGATTAACAGCGTGCTGGTCTGCCCGAACAGCAACTGTATCAGCCATGCCGAGCCGGTTTCCTCAAGCTTTGCGGTGAAAAAGCGCGAAAACGATATCGCGCTGAAGTGCAAATATTGTGAAAAAGAGTTTTCGCATTATGTGGTTCTGGCGAACTAATTGAGGTTGGTATTGGCCACCCGGCTACCTATAATGGCCGGGTTCCATACGCGCTATCCTTCAAGCTGTTTCTTTGTCGGCCATGCGGGCGCTTTCCCCCTTGCCGCGTCGATGCAACTCGAAGGATTTTGCGTCCCTATTTAATAATGCTGTTATTCAGGAGAACTCATGTCTAAAACTATCGCGACGGAAAATGCCCCGGCAGCAATCGGCCCGTATGTTCAGGGTGTTGATCTGGGCAGCATGATCATCACTTCCGGTCAGATCCCCGTCGATCCGAAAACCGGTAGCGTGCCGGAAGATGTCACCGCTCAGGCGCGTCAGTCTCTGGACAACGTCAAAGCTATCGTTGAAGCCGCAGGCCTGAAAGTCGGCGATATTGTTAAAACCACCGTGTTCGTTAAAGATCTGAACGACTTCGCCACCGTGAATGCCGCTTATGAAGCGTTCTTCACCGAACATCACGCGACCTTCCCTGCGCGCTCCTGTGTTGAAGTCGCTCGCCTGCCGAAAGATGTGAAGATCGAGATCGAAGCGATCGCGATCCGTCGCTAAGCCTCGCATCCCCTCACCCACGCACCTTGATCGCTGCGCCGGGTGAGGGCGTTTCACTACTCAACCTTCGTCGCCCGCAGTAGTTTCTCCAGCGGATATACCGCCGCAATCACCAGCTCATCCTGCGTTTTCGCCGCTTCGTCCAGTTGCGCCTGAACCGAGGCATACTCTTTATCATCCAGGGTTCCCTGACGCGCCACCAGATCGGTCAACCGTATCCCCAGCGTCGCCAGCTTATCCACCTGCGCCACCACCGGTTTTATCGCCGCCAGCTGATAGCTGTTTTCCGTCAGCCCCTGGGCATCGGCGATATTATTTTGCCAAAGGGTAAAAATATGGCGCAGCGCATCCGCGCTTTCGCTGTCTTCAGCATCACTGATCAAACGCGCCGCCCAACGATCGAGGTTGCGTATGGTGGGACTTTCCGCCGGTAGCGCATCAGCGAGGCGGTTCAGCGGCTCAAACAGATGATAATGATTAGCCTGGAATTTCAGATGCTGGCGGGTGTGGTAGTGCGCCGGCTCCAGCGCCTGAGCGAGAATTTGCAGCGGCAGCGTGCTGCTGCCATTGGCTAAGCGCGTGAACTGCACCAGTTGCTGGGTATGTTGCTGCAGGCCAACCGACACTGTAGACCAACTGTCTATTGCCTGTAGCCGCTGATACATGTTATCGCTGTCGTTGACATCCTGCGCCGACCATAACCGCTCCGCCACCGCAAAGGCCCGCGGCCAGAGTTTAATATCCAGCACCGGCGCCGCCACATTTTCCGCCCACAGCGCCGCTTCACCGCCGAGCAGGTTCTTCTGCTGGTCCGTATCCGGGACCACCGGCGGTGTGCCCTGGGGAGTCGCTTCCAGCCTGTGACCGCTGACAGGATAGCGGGTGTTGCCCAGCAGAAAATAGCCTCCCAGTTTATCGTCGTTCACGGTCAGCACCGGCCGGGTTTCCCCCATCCAGGTGTCGACGCGAAAGGTCAGCCGATCGTCGCCGCCCCATTCAATATCCTGCACCGCACGACGAGATTTACCGTTGAAATCAATAAAACCGCGCCAGCCACCCTCGCCTTTAACCAGTGTAAAGCTCCCCTCAACCGCACTGCCCTTCAGCCGCGGCATCGAGAAGCTCCAGCTCTGCGCGCTGTCGTTATCATCGATCGCCTCCACGCCGTTCAGCCCCTGGGGCACAATTTCATTGCGATAGTGGTAGACGGTGTACTGCGGCTGGTCGAGATAGAAACCGGTGGAAAGGATCCCCCGATAGCCCTGTTTTGCCACCTCGCCCAGCGCATCCTGCCCCTGCCAGGACTGAATCAGAATGCTTTTCGGCAAGTCGGGGTGATAAATTTCATCCCAGCCTACCATCTGCCGGTGGTATTTTTCGAGGATCGCCTCCAGCCTGCGGTTGAAGTACGCCTGCAACGCGTGGCTATCGGCCAGCCCTTTCTCGCGCATAAATGCCTGGATAGTCGGGTTCGCTTTCCACTGACTGTCGTCAACTTCATCCCCGCCGATATGTAGATATGGGTCCGGGAAAATCGCCGCCAGCTCGCCGATCATCGCCTCCGCAAAGGCGTAGGTGGCCTCTTTGGTGGGATCGAGCACGGGTTTCAGCACTCCCCAATGGCGCTCCATTTCGTAGGGCCCCCGGGCGCTCATCAGTTCCGGGTAGGCCACCGCAATCGCCGACGCGTGGCCGGGCATATCAATTTCCGGCACCACGCGAATGCCGCGGTCCGCCGCGTAGCGCACCACCTCTTTCATCTGCGCCTGCGAATAAAACAGCCCGTCGCTGGCCTTCTGTTGTAGTTTCGGATAACGCGTGGAGGCGAAGCGCCAGCCCTGATCGTCGGTCAGATGCCAGTGGAAGACGTTCAGCTTGGCCGCCGCCATGCCGTCAATCTGGCGTTTGATCGCATCCAGCGGCAGGAAGTGGCGAGCGGAATCCAGCAGCAGCCCACGCCACGGGAAGCGCGGCGCATCATCAATCGTGACGTAAGGAATCGCCGTATTTTCGGCGCCGTTCTGCAACAGCTGGAGTAGCGTTTCCATCCCGCGCATCGCGCCAAACCGGGTATTCGCAGTGAGGGTAACGCCCTCGGCGGTCACCTTCAACTGGTAGCTTTCATCGCTGTCAGGGTGAGGAATCGCCGGCACTTTTTTGGCCACTACCACGTTAATCGTCGGCATGTTAGTCAGCGCCATTTGCGGTTGTAGCGTCCAGCCGGTCTGGCGGGCAATACGCTCGCGCCAGCGGCCTACGGCGTCGCTGGGTACGTCGCCACTCACATTCAGCGTCAGCTGGTTATTTAACACCAGCTCGCCCGGCGACTGCGGGCGTTCGACATGAGCCGGCCACGGCATCAGCGGCAGATCGCCCGCCGGAGCAGCCTGTGCCATCGCACCAAATAATAATCCGCTGCTCAGCAGGCCATAACGCACAGAATTAAGCATGAGTTTTCCTTTTGATGACGGGCCAAAAAAAGCAAAACATTGGGTTAACATGCGCGCCAAAGAGCGTCAAGCAAAGGGGATGACGGGGTTCACAACTTTCTGAGATTTAAGAGAAAGGCCAAAAAAACCGTTCTCCCTCGAGGGAGAACGGTCGGCACAAAGACGGGTTATTGCCAGCCGTAACGACGGCTGTAGAAGCCTTTTACCATCTGCGTCAGCGTCATGTAGCCTGCCAGAATGGCAATCAGCCACGGGAAGTAACTCAGCGGCAGGGCCTGCAGCTGCAGATAGCTCGCCAGCGGCGAGAACGGTAGAGCGATACCCACCAGCATCACCACCAGCGTCATGGCAAACAGCGGCCACGCGGCGCGGCTCTGCACAAACGGAATCCGCCGCGTACGGATCATATGCACAATCAGCGTTTGCGACAGCAACCCTTCAATAAACCAGCCCGACTGGAACAGCGTCTGGGCTTCCGGGACGTTGGCATGGAACACCCACCACATCAGGCAGAAGGTCAGGATATCAAAAATCGAGCTTAGCGGGCCAAAGAAGACCATAAAGCGTCCCAGTTCCGAGGGGTTCCAGCGCTGCGGTTTTTGAATCTGCTCGTCATCGACGTTATCAAACGGGATCGCCACCTGGGAGACATCGTACAGCAGGTTCTGAATCAGTAAGTGCAGCGGCAGCATCGGCAGGAACGGCAGAAAGGCGCTCGCCACCAGGACGCTGAAGACGTTACCAAAGTTCGAACTGGCGGTCATTTTGATGTACTTCAGCATGTTGGCGAAAGTGCGGCGGCCTTCAATCACCCCCTCTTCCAGCACCATCAGGCTTTTTTCCAGCAGAATGATATCCGCGGCCTCACGCGCAATATCTACCGCGCCATCCACGGAGATACCGATATCCGCTGCGCGCAGCGCCGGAGCATCGTTGATGCCATCGCCCATAAAACCGACCACATGACCTTCGCGCTTGAGCAGCGTGACGATGCGCTCTTTATGTAACGGCGCAAGACGTGCAAACAGGATCGTACGTTTAGCCAGCGCCGCCAGTTCGTCATCGCTCATACCTTCAATCTGGCTACCGGTGACCACCTCGCCGGCGTCCAGACCCACTTCATGGCACACTTTCGCCGCCACCAGCTCACTATCGCCGGTGAGAATTTTGACGGTAATCCCGCTGGCTTTCAGCGCTTTCAACGCCGGAGCGGTGGTCTCTTTCGGCGGATCAAGAAAGGCGATGTAGCCTTCGAGAATCAGATCGGACTCGTCAATACGTTGATAGTCGCCTTCCCGCGCGGGCAGATATTTGGTCGCCACCGCCACTACGCGCAGCCCCTGGCGATTCAGGGTATCAGTGACGCGTTTGATACGGCGCAGCATGGTCTCGTCCAGCGGCAC
Source organism: Raoultella sp. (assembly GCF_039594335.1). Taxonomy (NCBI): domain Bacteria; kingdom Pseudomonadati; phylum Pseudomonadota; class Gammaproteobacteria; order Enterobacterales; family Enterobacteriaceae; genus Klebsiella; species Raoultella sp. The sequence continues at coordinate 30,010 of NZ_JBCNNS010000020.1, read as the reverse complement.
GATTTCACCGTTGTGGCGCACCTGGGTCGAGACGTTCAGGATCTCCTGCAGCGCCCCTTTGCAGATCAGCTGATGCACGCCATCTTGTTCACTCACTACCACCGACATACGGCGACGTTCGAAGTCGAACGGAATCTCATCGATTTTCTGCCAGTGTTCAGAAAGCTGGCGCGCCGCCTCCAGATCCACCCCTTCCAGCACCGCCTTATCAAGCAGGTTTTTCAGGCCGGTCTGATAATGGCTGTTCAGCCATGCGCAATGCAGAACGCGCTCACTGACCTTACCGGAAATATCCGTATGGTTTTCCAGTACGATTTTATCTTGAGTCAGGGTGCCGGTTTTATCCGTGCACAGGATGTCCATCGCGCCAAAGTTCTGAATCGCGTCGAGGTGCTTCACGATGACTTTCTGTTTCGACAGCTTTACCGCTCCGCGCGCCAGGGTTGAGGTGACAATCATCGGCAACATTTCCGGCGTCAGACCCACCGCCACCGAAAGGGCAAACAGCGCCGCTTCCCACCAGTCGCCTTTGGTGTAACCGTTAATCAGCAGCACCACCGGCGCCATCACCAGCATAAAGCGGATCAGCAGCATGCTGACGCGGCTGATACCTTTCTGGAACGCATTGGGTTCGCTCTCCTGTTCGCTAACCCGCCCGGCCAGCTGACCAAACCAGGTGTTACCGCCGGTGGCGAAGACTATCGCCTGCGCCGACCCGCTCACCACGTTCGTGCCCATAAAGCACAGGGTGTCGCACTCAAGCGGGTTGCTCTGCTGCGGATCACGGCTGCGCACCACTTTTTCCACCGGTAGCGATTCACCGGTTAGCGACGCCTGTGCCACGAACAGATCTCGCGCCTGGAGAATACGTAAGTCCGCCGGAATCATATCCCCGGCCGACAGCTTCACAATATCGCCTGGCACCAGGCGGTCAATTGGCAGTTCGCACCAGCGGCTTTCACCCTGTTCGTTGACCACCCGCAGCACCGTCGCGGTGTTGCTGACCATCGCCTTCAGCGCATCCGCCGCTTTGGTTGAGCGCGCTTCCTGAATGAAATTGAGCAGCGTGGAGATCCCCACCATCAGCGCAATCACTCCTGCGGCAAACAGGTCTTCCGTCGCATACGAGACGATACCCAGTACGGTCAGCAGCAGGTTGAACGGGTTGCGGTAACAGGTCCAGAGGTGCACCCACCACGGCGCCGGTTTTTGCGCCGGAATTTGGTTATCACCGTAGCGCGCAATTTTCTTCGCAACGTCGGCGTCGTTAAGCCCTTCCGGGTGGCTTTCGAAGGCGCGCCAGATTTCATTTTCGTCCATCGCCGCCACGTTCAGGCAGTGCTTACCCAGCGAATCCGGAATCGGCGCAGTGGCCAGATTGCGAGCATCAGGCAGCGGATCGCGCTGAACCAGTCGGCGCGGCAAATGGCGGCTGAGCTGTGTAAACAGCTGCCGGGTGATATTTTTCAACATAAACAGTCCCTCCACGCTCGCACAGACGAACGCGGCAAAACAGACAGGTACGAGAATATTACCTGTCAGGTATTATTTTTTTATGGCAGGGACATCAAGGACGTCACTGCTTTACGCTTCCGGTAAAGCAGTGCTAAGCAGACTTACCGGAAAAAGATATAACTCCATCGAGGATGAGGAGTGGGATCGGGGTCCATATAATCTCCGGTAAGTGAGTGAAAGCGGCGCGAGAGTACCGCGAGCAACAGGCAATTTATAGCCACTGTCTTAATGATAAACCCGCGTAATTAAACAAGACGTAAACCAGACTTTGCTCATTGTGGTTTGGTTGAGTAGCATTAGGCTCACTTCTATCGGACCACGACGAGACCTCTGCATGCAAAACCGGCTGACCATCAAAGATATCGCGCGCTTAAGCGGCGTCGGGAAATCGACGGTATCCCGCGTGCTCAATAACGAAAGCGGCGTCAATGAGCGCACCCGTGAACGGGTCGAGGCGGTGATGCAGCAGCACGGCTTCTCGCCCTCCCGTTCAGCGCGGGCGATGCGTGGTCAAAGCGACAAAGTGGTCGCCATTATCGTCACCCGTCTTGACTCACTGTCGGAAAACCTTGCTGTACAGACGATGCTGCCCGCCTTTTACGAGCAAGGCTACGATCCGATTATGATGGAAAGCCAGTTCTCTCCCGCGCTGGTCAACGAGCACCTGGGGATCCTCGCCCGCCGCCATATCGACGGCGTGGTGCTGTTCGGCTTCACCGGCATTACCGAAGAGATGCTGACGCCGTGGCGAGAATCGATGGTGCTGCTGGCCCGCGATGCGCCGGGTTTCGCCTCCGTCTGCTACGACGACAACGGCGCGGTGAACATGCTGATGCAGCGCCTGTACGATGGCGGCCATCGGCATATCAGCTTCCTCGGGGTACCGCATAGCGACGTCACCACCGGGCAGCGCCGCCATCAGGCCTACCTCCATTTTTGCGAGCAGCATCAGTTGACTCCGTCTGCCGCCCTGCCAGGCCTGGCCATGAAACAGGGGTATGAAAATGCCGCCAGCGTTCTGACCCCCGATACCAGCGCGCTGGTGTGCGCGACCGATACCCTCGCCCTTGGCGCCAGTAAGTATTTGCAAGAGCAACATATTGGACATCTGCAGGTCGCCAGCGTCGGCAGTACGCCGCTGATGACATTCCTCCATCCGGAAATTCTCACCGTGAATCCTGGTTACGCCGAGGCCGGTCGCCAGGCGGCCCAACAGTTGATCGCTCAGATTGGCGGCCAGGCTGAACCTCGTCAAATCGTCATTCCCGCCGCGCTGATTTAAGCCCGTTTGTTGGATTTATGTGATCGTCGCTGCGTTTCGGGAACGTTCCCATTTTGAAAGTCGAACGGAGCGGGTAGGATTCGTCTCAGGTCATTACGCAATCTCTTCCCTCTGTTTTGAGGCCTCATAATGAGCAAAGTAAATCAGCAGGACATCGATAAATTAATCGAACTGGTAGGCGGGCGCGATAACATTGCCACCGTCAGTCACTGTATTACCCGTCTGCGCTTTGTGCTGAATAACCCGGCCATCGCCCAACCGAAAGCAATTGAGCAGTTGCGCATGGTGAAAGGCTGCTTTACCAACGCCGGGCAGTTCCAGGTGGTGATCGGCACCGAAGTCGGCGATTACTACAAAGCCCTGCTGGCCACCACCGGCAAAGCGTCTGCCGATAAAGAGCAGGCAAAACAGGCTGCGCGGCAGAACATGAAGTGGCACGAGCAGTTGATTTCGCACTTTGCCGAGATCTTCTTCCCGCTGTTGCCGGCACTGATCAGCGGCGGCCTGATCCTCGGTTTCCGTAATGTGATTGGCGATCTGCCGATGAGCAACGGACAGACGCTGGCGCAAATGCACCCGTCGCTGAAAACCATTTATGATTTCCTGTGGCTCATTGGCGAAGCCATCTTCTTCTATCTCCCGGTCGGTATCTGCTGGTCAGCGGTGAAGAAAATGGGTGGCACGCCGATCCTCGGCATCGTTCTCGGCGTCACGCTGGTCTCTCCGCAGTTGATGAACGCCTATATGCTGGGCCAGCAGGTACCGGAAGTATGGAACTTCGGCCTGTTTACGATTGCCAAGGTCGGCTATCAGGCGCAGGTCATCCCGGCACTGCTGGCAGGTCTGGCGCTCGGCTTGATCGAAACGCGCCTGAAACGCATTGTCCCTGATTATCTGTATCTGGTGGTGGTGCCGGTCTGCTCGCTGATTCTGGCGGTGTTCCTCGCCCACGCCTTTATCGGTCCGTTTGGCCGCATGATCGGCGACGGCGTCGCCTTTGCCGTGCGCCACCTGATGACCGGCAGCTTCGCGCCGATTGGCGCCGCGCTGTTCGGCTTCCTCTATGCGCCACTGGTCATTACCGGGGTCCATCAGACCACGCTGGCTATCGATATGCAGATGATTCAAAGCATGGGCGGTACACCGGTATGGCCGCTGATTGCGCTGTCCAACATCGCACAGGCGTCGGCAGTGGTCGGCATTATTATCGCCAGCCGCAAACAGAACGAGCGCGAGATCTCCGTCCCAGCCGCTATCTCGGCCTACCTCGGGGTCACCGAACCGGCGATGTACGGGATCAACCTGAAATACCGCTTCCCGATGCTCTGCGCGATGATCGGCTCCGGTCTGGCCGGGTTGCTGTGCGGCCTGAACGGCGTCATGGCGAACGGGATCGGTGTCGGCGGGCTGCCGGGTATCCTCTCCATCCAGCCAACGTACTGGCAGGTATTCGGTTTAGCGATGGTCATCGCGGTAGTGGTGCCGATTGTGCTCACCACCGTCGTCTATCAGCGTAAGTTCCGTCAGGGCACGTTACAGATTGTCTGATTTTTCTTCCGGGGCGCGATAGCGCCCCTTCGTTGTAGCAGGAAAGCGATATGAATACCCTCCCCCACTGGTGGCAAAACGGCGTTATTTATCAAATTTATCCGAAGAGTTTCCAGGACACGACCGGCAGCGGCACCGGCGATCTGCGTGGGGTCACCTCGCGCCTCGACTATCTGCAAAAACTCGGCGTGGATGCCATCTGGCTGACGCCTTTTTACGTCTCTCCGCAGGTCGATAACGGCTACGATGTCGCGAACTATACCGCCATCGACCCCAATTACGGTACGCTGGATGATTTCGACGACCTGGTCGCCCAGGCGAAAGCCCGTGGGATCCGCATCGTGCTGGATATGGTTTTCAACCATACCTCTACCGCCCACGCCTGGTTCCACGAGTCGTTGAATAAAGCGAGTCCGTATCGCCAGTTTTATATTTGGCGCGATGGCGACCCGACGACGCCGCCCAATAACTGGCGCTCGAAGTTTGGCGGTAACGCCTGGCAGTGGCACGCGGAGAGCGGGCAGTACTACCTGCATCTGTTCGCCGCCGAGCAGGCGGATCTCAACTGGGAAAACCCGGCGGTCCGTGCGGAACTCAAAAAGGTGTGCGAGTTCTGGGCCAACCGCGGTGTCGATGGCCTGCGCCTCGATGTGGTCAACCTGATTTCGAAAGATCAAACCTTCCCGTCGGATACCCAGGGTGATGGCCGCCGTTTTTATACCGACGGTCCGCGGGTCCACGAATTCCTGCAGGAGATGAGCCGCGACGTCTTCATGCCGCGTAATCTGATGACGGTCGGCGAGATGTCCTCCACCTCGCTGGAACATTGCCAGCAATATGCCGCACAGGACGGCCGCGAGCTGTCGATGACCTTTAACTTCCACCATCTGAAGGTGGACTATCCCGGCGGCGAAAAATGGACCCTCGCGCGCCCGGACTACGTGGCGCTGAAAGCGCTGTTCACCCACTGGCAGCAGGGCATGCACAATCGGGCGTGGAATGCGCTGTTCTGGTGTAACCACGATCAGCCGCGCATCGTGTCGCGTTTTGGCGATGAAGGGGAATACCGGGTAGCGGCGGCGAAAATGCTGGCGATGGTCCTGCACGGCATGCAGGGCACCCCCTACATTTATCAGGGCGAAGAGATTGGCATGACCAATCCGCACTTCTCACAGATCGACGATTATCGCGATGTAGAGAGTCATAACATGTTTATTGAGCGCTCGGTGCAGGGACAGGCACCCGATGAGCTGCTGGCGATTCTGGCGAGTAAATCGCGCGATAATAGCCGCACGCCGATGCAGTGGGACGCTCGCGACCAGGGCGGATTTACCGCCGGTGAACCGTGGATTGCGCTGTGCGATAACTATCAGACGATCAACGTCGAGGCGGCGCTGGCGGATACAGATTCGGTCTTTTATACCTATCAGCAACTGATTGCACTGCGTAAAACCACGCCGGTGCTGACCTGGGGCGACTATCAGGATCTGCTGCCTGAGCATCTGTCGTTGTGGTGTTATCGCCGCCAGTGGCAAGGGAAAACGCTGGTCGTCGCGGCGAACCTGAGCCGCGAGTTCCAGAGCTGGCAGCCGGAGGAGATGGACGGTGACTGGCAGGTATTAATAAGCAATTACGCGGAAGCGGCGAATCGCCCTGCCGCCATGACCCTGCGGCCGTTTGAAGCGGTATGGTGGCTGCAGGAATAGGCCCCGGAGCGTTCCGCTTAACGGGCTACAGGTTCGCAAACTTCGGCGAGCCGGTAGCCCGCAGTTGGTCGATCGGTTCAACAATACCCTGATGACCTGATGTACGGTATTTCTGCCCTGAATACATCCCCCATTCAGGCAAATTTTTGCTTATTTTATAGTCAGATAAATTTACATAGGTCCCAGCGCCCACCATCCGTACTCTCGTCTTTTTACTTTGTTCTGCGTCAATAAAATCGCAAACATCTTTGATGCAAATCACTACATATAGAACTTAGAATGCACCCCGGCCCTACATATTGTATTAATCGTCTATTATGTCAGCACATCCCATCGTTCTGTGGCGGTGGTGGGATGTGGATAAAAACGGCCGGAACCGGTGTAAAACGGCGGCAGGTATAGCCCCCGCGACGCCGGCGATATTTCCGCCTCTGTGGATAACCTGTTTTATTAAAGTATGGAGTGATCATGACACCGCATGTGATGAAACGTGATGGCTGTAAAGTGCCGTTCAAATCTGAGCGCATTAAAGAAGCAATTCTGCGTGCAGCTAAAGCAGCGGGAGTCGATGACGCAGACTATTGCGCCACCGTCGCAGAAGTCGTTAGCCAGCAGATGCAGGACCGTAGCCAGGTTGATATCAACGAGATTCAGACCGCCGTCGAGAACCAGCTGATGTCAGGACCGTGGAAACAGCTGGCCCGGGCCTATATCGAGTATCGCCATGACCGCGATATCGAGCGCGAAAAACGCGGCCGCCTGAATCAGGAAATTCGCGGTCTGGTTGAACAAACCAACTCGTCCCTGCTCAACGAAAATGCCAACAAAGACAGTAAAGTCATCCCGACTCAGCGTGACCTGCTGGCCGGGATCGTCGCCAAACACTATGCCCGTCAGCATCTGCTGCCCCGCGATGTGGTGCTTGCCCACGAACGCGGTGAGATTCACTACCACGATCTCGACTATTCGCCGTTCTTCCCGATGTTCAACTGCATGCTGATCGATCTGAAAGGCATGCTGACGCATGGCTTTAAAATGGGCAACGCGGAGATTGAACCACCGAAATCGATCTCCACCGCCACGGCGGTGACGGCGCAGATTATCGCCCAGGTAGCCAGTCATATTTATGGCGGCACCACGATTAACCGCATCGATGAAGTGCTGGCGCCGTTCGTCAAAGAAAGCTTCAAAAAGCACCGTAAAATCGCCGAAGAGTGGCAGATCCCTGATGCGGAAGGCTATGCCCGCTCACGCACCGAGAAAGAGTGCTACGACGCCTTCCAGTCACTGGAATATGAAGTCAATACTCTGCATACCGCCAATGGGCAGACGCCCTTCGTCACCTTTGGCTTTGGTCTCGGCACCCAGTGGGAATCCCGCCTGATTCAGCAGTCTATTCTGCATAACCGCATCGCCGGCCTGGGCAAAAACCGCAAAACTGCGGTATTCCCGAAACTGGTGTTCGCCATTCGCGACGGTCTGAACCACAAGTTCGGCGACGCGAACTACGACATCAAGCAACTGGCGCTGGAGTGCGCGAGCAAACGGATGTACCCGGACATCCTCAACTACGATCAGGTGGTGAAAGTCACTGGTTCGTTTAAAACGCCAATGGGCTGTCGCAGCTTCCTTGGCGTCTATGAAGAAAACGGCGAGCAGATCCACGATGGCCGCAACAATATCGGTGTGATCAGCCTGAACCTGCCGCGTATTGCGCTGGAAGCCAAAGGGGATGAAGCGACGTTCTGGAAGTTGCTGGATAACCGTCTGGAGCTGGCTTACAAAGCGCTGATGACGCGTATTGCTCGCCTGGAAGGGGTGAAAGCGCGCGTGGCGCCGATCCTGTACATGGAAGGCGCCTGCGGCGTACGCCTGAAGGCCGATGACGAGGTGTCGGAGATCTTTAAAAACGGTCGCGCCTCCATTTCTCTGGGCTATATCGGTATCCACGAAACCATCAACGCGCTCTCCGGCAACCAGCACATGTACGACAGCGATGCGCTGCGTGAAAAAGGCATCGCCATCGTCCAGCGCCTGCGTGACGCCGTCGACCGCTGGAAAGAAGAGACCGGCTACGGCTTCAGCCTGTACAGCACACCGAGCGAAAACCTCTGCGACCGCTTCTGTCGTCTTGATACCGCCGAATTTGGCATCATTGAGGGTGTAACCGATAAGGGCTACTACACCAACAGTTTCCACCTCGATGTAGAGAAAAAGGTTAATCCGTACGACAAGATCGACTTCGAAGCGCCGTATCCACCGCTGGCGAACGGGGGCTTCATTTGCTACGGCGAATACCCAAATATCCAGCACAATCTGAGAGCGCTGGAAGATGTCTGGGATTACAGCTACCAGCACGTCCCCTATTACGGAACCAACACGCCGATCGATGAGTGCTATGAGTGCGGTTTTACCGGCGAGTTTGAATGTACCAGTAAAGGCTTTACCTGCCCGAAATGTGGCAACCACGATGCCGCCCGGGTATCGGTGACCCGACGGGTCTGCGGCTATCTCGGCAGCCCGGACGCCCGTCCGTTCAACGCCGGCAAGCAGGAAGAGGTGAAGCGTCGCGTTAAACACCTCGGCAACGGGCAGATTGGCTAATCCTCTGCGGTTTTAATGCCCGGCTGAGCGCTGCGACGCCGTTCCCGGCGGCGGTGCGACGCACCTTGTCCGGGCTACCACTGCGGTCCCCGTAGCCCAGCCGAGCGCAGCCAATGCGGCTATGGTGTTAATTGAGAGGCGAAAAATGCATTACCACCAGTACTACCCTGTCGACATCGTCAACGGCCCCGGCACCCGCTGCACCCTGTTTGTATCAGGCTGCGTCCATGAATGCCCCGGCTGCTATAACAAAAGCACCTGGCGGCTGAACTCCGGGTTGCCGTTCACGCCCGAGATGGCCGACCGTATCATCGCCGACCTGAACGACACGCGAATCAAACGCCAGGGGCTCTCCCTTTCCGGCGGCGATCCCCTGCATCCGCAGAACGTGCCGGAGATCCTCGCGCTGGTACGCCGCATCCTCGCCGAATGCCCCGGGAAGGATATCTGGGTCTGGACCGGCTATCAGTTGGAGGAGCTGAACGACGCACAGCGGGAAGTGGTTAATCTGATTAACGTGCTGATCGACGGCAAGTTTATCCTGGATTTAAAAGATCCGGCGCTGATCTGGCGCGGCAGCAGCAATCAGGTTGTCCACCACTTAAGATAGCGGTAATCAAAAACGGCTGACGCACTCCACCGCCACCGCTTTGAACTCATCAAAACTGCGCGTCGCGGCAAGCCGGGTCATCGCGCGCTCGCGCAGGAAGGTGACAAAAATATCGTAGATCGCCATCGCCTCTTCATACTCGCTTTTGCTGATCGCCAGCAGAAAGATGATATGGGCAGTTTCATCACCCCACGCGATACCGTTCGGCGCAATGACGGTATAGACCACGGTTTTTTGCGCCAACAGGCCAAGAGCGTGAGGTAGCGCAATGCCGTCGCCCAGCATGGTGCTGACGATGGCCTCACGTTCGACAACCGAGTCATGGAACCCGGCATCGACAAATCCTTCTTGCTGCAGCTGCTGACACAGCCCGGCAAACAGCGTCTGCCGGTCAATCGGCGCATCGATCACCTGGAAATGGGCCGCATCGAAATATTTATTCAGCACCCACGGACGGGTCCTGTCCACCAGCACCAGCTTGCCGATTTGATCCAGCTGATAATCGGTCGGGAATGGCGCAATGGTCACCACCGGCTTATCTTTTTCGCCAATCCTCACCGTCGAGATGACAAAATCTTCCGTGACCGCCGCCAACTGCTCATACGCCCGCTGCGACAGGGTGGCGGCGATTTCTAACTGCGGATATTTACGCTGTAAAATGGCTTCGATCATCCGCACCATCGCATTACTGGTATCGCAAACCAACAGCACCTGCGGCTGCCGCTGATAGCCAATGTTATAATGACGTTCCAGTCCGACGCCAATATGCAATACCAGGAAACCAATCTCGTTTTCGCTGATGGCATAGGGCGTGTATTTCCCCCAACTGGTCACCGCCGCCAGGGTCATGTCCCACGCCATCGGGTAATGCTGCTTAATATTATCGAGCAGAGGGTTGGGGATCATGATCTGGTAGCGGACCCGAGTGATCATGGTCTTAACATGGGTCAGCAGGTCGGCATTTAGCTGAGCGTCGTCCAGCAGGTTGTAGTTATACTGACTGTTGATGTAGCACAGGATGTAGTTCACCAGCGCTTCACCATCGTCGGCGCTGATAGTGCCCGGATCGACGTCCTGAACCTGACGGGCGGCCAGATGCACGCACAGCCAGGCTTCTTCTGCCGGAGAGAAGGCCTTGCCCGCCAGCTGCTGCAGTACGGCCGTCAGATCGCGCGCGGCATCACGCACGTTTTGCGCGACATCCTCCGCGCTAAATTCCGCCAGCGGATAGCCCTGGCTGACACGACGCACCGTCACCGCGCTGTACATCCGGATAAAGCGCTCGCCTTCGTCGGTCAGGCGCACATGGTGGCGGGTCAGGATCTCCTGCAGTACATCGCCAAGCAGTTCCTGCACATCCGAGTTCAGCGCTTCCTCATCCATCAACGGGTTTATCCCCCCCTGCTGCGCCTGTTGCCATAACAGATCGGTCAGGCAGGCGCGAATCGACACTTCGCTGCCAAACAACCTCATGCCATGCCGTGGGCGGGTTTCGAGAGTCAGCTGATAGCGCTGAAAGCGCTCGCGCACTTCGGCCATATCGCTTTGCAACGTCGCTCTGCTGACAAACCACTCGTCCGCCAGATCTTCGAGCTTGATAGAGAACGCGGAGGTCAAAAAGCGCACCAGCAGAAAATGGATGCGATCCGTCGCCGTACGCGGAATCTGCTGCGGCTTCGGCGCATGCTCTTGCAGGGTCTGGTAGCGCAACGGGTCGTCGATTTTCAGTTGATAGCCGCTGCCGCGAGTGAGAATGAATTGCGCACCATACTCCACTAACAACGCGTTAAGCGCGGTAATGTCGGCACGCACAGTACGAGTAGAAACCGACAGCCGCTGCGCCAGTTCGTCCTGCGGCAGCGTTTCGTTTTGCAGCAAAGTAAACAGTTGCGCTAAACGTTGGTTGGGAAATCGCATGTCAGTTCCTTCATCTTACGGCTCAAGGTTGAGCGGATATCACCATCTGTGATGGGCTGCCTACCGGGGTGTAATCCGGGACAAAAGTCAGCTTGCCGCTCTGAGGCGCCACGCTAAAACGGGTAATATTATCGCTACGCTGGTTCATGACGTACAACCACTGCCCCTGCTTATCCAACGTCAACGTGCGAGGGTAGTCGCCGCGGGTCCAGATATCTTCCTGATGACTCAGGCTGCCATCGGCCGTCACGCTAAAATGCGCAATGCTGTTATGTAAACGATTAGCGACATACAGCTGTTTTCCGTCGGCGCTCAACGCCAGACCCGCCGCGAAACTGGTACCTTTATACTCTTTCGGTAACGCGGAGACCGTTTTGCCCTCGCGCAAGAGCCCACTTTTCTTATCAAGATGATAGAACGTCAGCGTCGAGGCTTCTTCATTAATCAGCCACAGGCCATCCCCTTTCGGCGTAAAAACAAAGTGTCGCGGTCCGGCGCCGGCAGAAGAGGCGGAGATAAACGGCGGATCGTTCGGCGTGAGCTTGCCGCTGCTGTTATCCATCCGGTACTGATAGATCCGATCCAGCCCCAGATCGGTAGAATAAACATATTTCCCGCTCGGATCGGCGGCGATCATATGGGCATGCGGGCCGTTATGATCGCTGATGGCAAAACTCCCCTCCGCCGCTGCCACTGCCCGTTCTGCGCCAGAAGGGCCTTGATCCTGATGGGTATCTACCGCCTCGCCGAGACTGCCGTCGTCTTTGATCGGCAGCACCGCCACCGTTCCGCTGACATAGTTCGCCACCAGCAGATGGCGGCCATCCGGCGTCAGCGACAGATAGACCGGTCCGGCCCCCGCAGAAGAGACCTGATTGAGATCGGTCAGTTCACCGTTGGCTTCAATCCGCCACGCCTGCACGACACCTTTTTCCACTTCGCTGGCGGCATACAGGGTTTTACCATCATGCGATACGGTGAGCTGGGCAACGTTCGGCAGCGAACTGACCAGGGCCTTATCACGCAGCGCGCCGGTTTTACCGTCAACGGTAAACCGGTAGAGGCCTTCACCATTCGGGTTGTAGGTTCCGACCCAGGCATAATGCGTTTGCGCACTGGCGGCGGCAGCCAGCAGAGAAAGTGAAGCAACAAGCAGGTGACGAGCGGTGGGCATAGTGACTCCTTGATGGTTCGATGGAGGTTCCGCACGCGTCTCTCGCTGAGCCACGCGTGCGGCGGGGACAACACACCTATTTGACGAGCGCTTTAGTCATCTCCAGCAGCTGGCGAACGTCCGCCGGGCGGGTATTGCCGCTGGCTTTATCAATGATCGAGCTATAAATGTGCGGAATAATTTTGCTGACGCCCGCGTCCAGCGCGATCTGCAAAATTTCGCTGTAATTTTCCAGATCGATGCCGCCAGTCGGCTCCAGCCAAAAATCATGACGGGCGCAGGCCTGCGCCACTGCGACGAACTCATCGCGGTGTTTCAGCCCCCCCATCGGGAAGTATTTGATGGAGCTGCCGCCCATGTCTTTCAGCAGGGCGATGGCGGTTTCCAGCGGTACAATCCCGTCCGGCGCGCCGCTGCTCAGCGGGCCGGTTGAGATCTTAACCCTACCCGGCGTGCCGGTGGGCGACACCAGGCCGTTGACTACGGTCTGGTTCTGCCCGAGCAGCGCGCGGCTGGCACCGACGCCGGTAAACACCTGGTTAACGTGCTGCGGCTGTACCTGACGCGAGATTTCGCTGACCATGGCCGACTGGTTCGGATCGCCCGCTCCCAGTCCTACCGAAAGTGCATTATCAATGAGCTGAGCATATTCACGCATAGCCACCACCGCGCTCGCCACGTCCGGGTAGTTTTTGGAGAGCACGCCGACCAGGACGTGACCTTCCGCCGCCTCGTAGATCTCACGGGCGTTGTCCTGGCTGCCCGCCAGGACGTTCAGGCATACCCGATCGCGGTAAAAATTGGGGGTCAGTTTCATGCGTTTTTCTCCTTGTTCAGAACCTCGGCGATGCGACGAGAGACAATCTCCAACTGCTGCGCGTCCACGCTGCGGACATCGGCTTCAATAATCCCTTCGTTGGCCTTATAGCCACGAAAGTAGATGGCGTATTCACCCTGTTTCAGCGCGTCCACCAGTTCGCCGGTGGCGATACCGGTCACGGCTTCATCAAATTTGATTTCGCTACGGGCGATATCACGGCCGGCGCTATCCCACACCACGCGGGCGGTGACGCCATTGAGCGTATTCAGTTGGTTAAGGAACGGCATCATTTTGGCGACCATCTCATCACCGCTCTCTTTGCGCGCCAGCAAATAATGTTCAATTGCGCAGGTCAGACCGAGGATCCCCTCTTTACCCACCTTCATCGCCCGGCCAATACCCGCCGACTGACGTTTCACCCACTCAACGTACTGAGTTTTGCCCACCACCAGACCGCTGGTCGGCCCTTCGATCGCTTTCGCGCCGCTGTAAATCACCAGGTCAGCACCGGCACGGTAGTAGCACTGCAGATCTTCTTCGGCTGCTGCATCGACGATCAGCGGCAGGTTATGTTTGCGCGCCACAACCACCGCTTGCTCTACGCTGAGCATGCTTTTCTGCACGCAGTGGTGAGATTTGATATACAGAATGGCCGCCGTACGTGGGGTAATCGCTGCCGCCAGCTGATCCGCGGAACATTCGTTGGCGTAGCCCGCCTCCACCAGCTTGCCACCGCCCAGCGCGACCATCGAACCCACTGGCGCGCCGAAGTTGACGTTGTGGCCTTTCGGCAGCACGATTTCGTTGTTCTCAATCGGCGTGACGTGCAGATTTTCCAGCAGCCAGCGGCTGTCTTTCACCAGCACCGCGGCAACCGACTGCGCGATCCCCGCCGATGCGCAGGAGACGACAGTCGCCCCTTCCACATCCAGCAGCCGGGCAATGTATTCCCCGGTTTTGTTCACCAGGTCTTTCATTTCGAAGTAGTGATTCATGCCGCTCATCACCGCCTCCACCACTTCCGGGCGCGGGGTCGAGACGCCTAACGCCGTCATGCGACCGGAGGTATTGATGACTTGCTTGAGATGGTATTTTTCAAAAATCGAAGGCATTTTCCGCGCTCCCTTGTTCGGTCAGATAGCCCTTGCCTGCACGAATCGCGGCAAGCGGCACCAGAATATGGTCAGCCTGCAGGCTCTCTTTTTCCGCGTCGACCAGCACCGTCGGCGCATGTTGTACGGTAAATAGCGTTAAATCAGCATCATAGCCCACGGCCAGTTGTCCTTTGCTCTTCAGGCGCAGTCCCCCGGCGGCGTTCACGGTGACACAGTCAATGACCTGCGGCAGCGTCATGCCGATGGCGAGAAACTTCGACATCACCAGCGCCAGCGAGCGAACCGGGCCGTCAATGCGGTTGCGGCAGTAAATATCGGAACTGATGCTGTGCGGCAGAATGCCCATTGCAATAGCCCGTCGTGCCACGTCAAAGCTAAAGCTGGCAGTGCCGTGGCCGACATCAAGCCGCACGCCGCGCTGCAGCGCGCGGGTCATTGCGCAGCGCAGTTCGCCCTCCGGCGTCAGGATACGGTTCGGTTTGCCGTTATAGCAGTGGGTTATGATGTCGCCTGCGCTGAGCCGTTCGGCAATTTCGTCGAGGTTCGGCGGGTTGTTGCCGATATGCACCATCAGCGGCAGATCGCCGTTTTCCTGCTGGATGGTTTTCGCTCGATCCAGCGGCGTAATACCGTTCTCGCCGACGACGCTGCTGCTCATGCGCGCCTTCAGGCCGACGATAAAATCCGGGAGGCGTGTGACCGCCTGCTTCACTGCATCCGCGTCAATATTGGCCATATTGGCCAGCTCATTCTGGGCAATCAGCCCGACGCGGGAGATATTGAGCAACGCATACACTTCGGTGGCCGCGGCGCGGGTCAGCTGATAAAAGTCATCGACATCGTCTGCGCCGGTGCTCCCGGCATCAATCACGGTGGTGACACCGGTAGCGATACCGATACTGTCCGGCTGGTCATGATAAATCGGCGACTTCGGGTAGCAGTGAACGTGGGAATCAATCCAGCCGGCGCTGACATAATAATTACCATGCAGATCAACGGTTTTGCGCGCGGACGCGCTAACCTCGCCCAGCGCGGCAATTTTTCCTTCCTGGATGGCGATATCGGTCAGGGTATCGTCGACGAGGCGCGCACGGCGCAGGAGTAGATCAAACATACGTATCTCCTGTTAAGGCGGGCGCATACACGCCCGTTGGTGTCACAGCGCTACCGGGAATAGCGAGCCTAAAATCATTGCGCCGAGGATGGCGCCGCCGGTGATCGGCTTCTGCCAGATGTAAAACAGCAGCGCTCCGACCAAAGAACCGATACCGATAGGAATAGAGGCGGTCATGGCGCTGAGAATAATCAATGGCCCGAGGAAACGGCCAGAGGCGTTACCGGCCCCCATCATCACATCGGCACCGTAGGTGGAGTCGCTCTGATTGATGGTGAACTTACGCGCCAGAATGATGATGTAGCCAATCGCCAGACCCAGCGCGAGGCCGGTCACCAGCGAGGCGGCAAAGTTCGCCACCGGAAAGACAACACCAGCTCCGAGTAGCAGCGCTGGCACGCCAAGACCCACGCCGGTCTGAATCGCGCCGCCGATATCAAGGATCCCGACCAGCGAGCCTTCAATAATACGGGCAAAGAGAAAGCTGGCACCGAAAGCAGCCACCGCGCCATACGCGCCGGTATCAATGCCCGCTTTCAGCATGGCCACGAAGGCCACTTCGTTAAACGCACCGATACCGTAGAGGTAATACATGTGGGTCCCGGCGAAAACGCCGGACGAAAGCAGACCAACAAAGATCGGAAACGACCAATCGGCATACCAAAAACCTTTATTCTGTTCCATTTAGAGGCTCCTGTTATTTGCCGCTGAGCGAGTTGTGGATCAGATCCAACCAGTTCGGTACGGTCAGATGGAAGGATTGCAGTGTCTTAATGTCGAAGCCGCGGAAGAAGGCGCTCAGAACAAACAGCGCAACAATGGCGGACATCATCACTTTGGTGACGCGGTTCCAGCCACTCTCTTCTACGCCTTTACCAATCAGGATCCCCAGGACCAGACCCGGTACGGCGTTGCCCATAATCAGCTGCGCCGCACCGCCGAAAATGGTGGCCCAGAAGCCCGATTTTTTACCGGCATCGATGGCCGCCAGCCAGAAGATTACCGGCATCACGGTGTTAACCAGCAGGTTAGCCGCCGGGACCAGCACCTTAACCGCAGTGACCTGCAGCGCTTCCGGTACGGAAGAGGCGGTCAGGTTTAAGAAGGCGACCACCAGCATGCCGATGATGCCGCAGGCAATCGCCATTTTCTTCGGATCGTGCAGCGTTTCGCCGACGTTACGATTTTTCAACATCAATGCCGCGGCGCCCCAGTTCGGGATAATGCGGTGATCGACGTCCTGAGTGAATGAGCCCGCTGCAACGGAAGAGGCCCAGGCGTTAAAGAAGAATCCCAGACCAAAGGAGAAGTGAGAAGCCGGATCGCCTTCGCAGGAATTCAGCTCGCCCAGGGTACGAAACGCCCCCATCCCCTGAGTGGTAGGCGCATGAAACATGCGTGCCGCTCCGGCGCCCACTCCGACGCCGACCAGGCCGCCGATAATGAGCGATTTTATTAAAATTATCAGGAACATAGTTTAACCCTATGATGAAATTCAGGTTTGCGTGACGAAATCCACTTTATCGACATTAATGGCCGTCACGGTGACGGTGACATCCAGCTCCACGCTGTAGGTCCGTCGTTCACGACGCAAAAAGAAGAACAGAAACGCTTCTTTACGCGTCGCTTCATGCGCACGAATAACCTTCACATCCTGTGGCTCAATACGCAGTAAGATATGCGGTGAGGTTTTCATCACCGCTCCCTGTACATGGTTCAGAGCGTCGGCGAAAGCCCGTGTTTTGCTTTCGCCTTTCCCCTTCACGCTCACCGTGGTGGTGAATTGCTCTTTCATACTTACGCGCCGTATTTCTTTTTCCAGGCTTCCACCAGGCGCTCGCCCAGCTCTTCTTTATCCATAAAGCCGAAACCCAGGACGTTGTAGCCTTCGTTGATGGCGGTCACGCCTTCATCAACGGAACGCATGCCATATTTTGCCTTGTAACCGTGCTTGTTCTGCGCAGTGATGGCGCCTGCACCGCCGCTGCCGCAGAAGGAGATGCCAAAGGTGGCGTTTTCGGCTTTCATCATGTCGCCCAGCTTCATATCGGCGGCAACCCCCGGTACAACAACAGCACGAGCCCCTGCTTTTTCCGCACCAGCGGCCACTTTTTGCCCTTTACCCAGGCGGTCGCCAATCACCACAGTAATCTGTTCCATTTATTGCTCCTTACAGGTTGTCTTTTGCTACTTCGAAGTGGACGGACAGCAGCCAGGACTCTTCTTCTGGCAGGTTGCCGAATTCTGCGACCACTTCACGGGCAAGCATCATTGAATCTTCTGAAATTTCTTCAAACAGGCTGGCATCCACTTCCGGCAGCGGCTCGCCGCTAATCGACCGGTGGGCCATCGCCCGCACGTGGGAAGTCAGCATCTGCTCCTGGACGGCGTTGGGGATGATGTTGCGACGGCTTAACAGTGCATAAACCCGCGGCAGCATCTTCTCAGCCAACAGCTCGGTTTGCTTTGCCTGTTCCCCTACGTCGTTTATTACCGCTCCGTTATTCACTTGTGTTACCCCATTGATGTCTCTGGGGATAAAACTAGCGCCGGGGGGAAGGAGTTTGTAGCGAGTTGTTTTCCACTTCGAAGTGGAAAGGCGGACGGCTTGCGTGATCCATCGCACATAATCAGCGTGAAACTGGCGCGAAGAAGGCATTTGGGGCGAAATCACGTGATGAGGATCACAAGAAAATCATTGCGCTGGCGGTGATCGTTGCCCGAATAAGCGGAAAAGAAAAAGGAAAAAGTGTGACGCCTAAGAGGTTTTATCGTGGGAGATATGCAGGAGGTCTCGACAGCAGCCTCCTGCAACAGAGGAGTTAGCGGTATTTCTGATGGTAAGTGTTACGGGTTGCTTTGAACCCTTCAGCGGCAGCCTGTGCCTCTTTCACTTTACCTTCCTCCGCCAGCTTCAGCGCACCGTCAATCTGTCCAATCAGAATATCCAGACCGTGACGATAGTCTTTCATTTCTGCACTGTCCGCCGCTTTGCCTTCCAGCTTCTCCGGGGTCGATTTCTGCGCATCCACCGCGGCACCGCGCATCTTGGTCAATGCCGCTTTCAGTTCGCCCGCATCGGAGGTTTTCTGCACCACCTGCAGGTTTTTCGCGAGGGTATCCATATCTTCGCCCAGCTCAGCGGCGAACGCCGAAACAGACCCCATCGTCAGGGCGGAGACAGCCAGCATTGCTAACAGTTTTTTACGCATTGCTCACATCCTTTTTTATTATTTAAACAAACGGGCGCAGCAGGGAGCGCCCTTCTGTACAGGTTATTCTGCAAACTGCATCTTGAATAGTGGGGATAATCCGCGATTACTGTCCGGCGATTTTCATCTCAGGCAGCAGCACGGAACCGCACTGGATATTGCTGCGCGTTTCGATATCGTCACCCACGGTCACGATATTACGCCACATATCTTTCAAATTGCCTGCGATGGTGATTTCGCTTACCGGGTACTGAATTTCACCATTCTCAACCCAGAAGCCAGAAGCACCACGCGAATAATCGCCGGTCACGCCACTCACACCCTGCCCCATCAATTCGGTAACGACAAGTCCGGTGCCCATCTCTTTAAGCAACTTTTCAAAACTCAGACCGCGGCCATTAATCCGCCAGTTATGAATGCCGCCCGCGTGACCGGTGCTTTTCATGCCCAGCTTGCGTGCCGAGTAGTTGGTCAGCAGCCACTGCGTTAGCACGCCGTCTTTAATAATGTCACGACGTTCCGTGCGCACGCCTTCGCTGTCGAACGGCGTCGAGGCCAGTCCTTTCAGCAGATGTGGATGCTCTTCAATCGTCAGCCACTCAGGCAGAATCTGCTGACCAAGAGAGTCGAGCAGGAAAGTCGATTTCCGATAGACCGCGCCGCCGGCGATAGCGCCGACCAGGTGGCCAAACAGTCCGGTAGCCACTTCGTTAGCAAAGATAACCGGCGCTTTCATTGTCGAGAGTTTTCGCGGCGACAGGCGCGACAGGGTGCGGCGGGCACATTCGTCGCCGACCCACTCCGGGGTATGCAAATCCTCGAGCGCGCGGGCAATGGTGTAAGCGTAATCGCGCTCCATATCGCCGTTCTCTTCCGCGATAACGCAACTGGAAAGCGAATGGCGGGTGGAGCAGTAGCTTTGCAACATGCCGTGACTGTTACCGAACACTTTAATGCCGTAGTGGCTATTGAAGCTACCGCCTTCAGTATTGGTAATGCGTTTATCCGCCTGTAGGGCCACCTGTTCCGCGCACGCGGCCAGCTCGATCGCCTGATCCGGGGTCACTTCTGCCGGGTGGAACAGGTCAAGATCCGGGGCGTCAAAGGCCAGTAGCTCTTTATCCGCCACGCCAGCAAACGGATCCGGGGAGGTATAGCGGGCAATATCCAGTGCCGCCTGCACCGTACGAGCAATCGCCTGCGGGCTCAAATCGGTTGAGGAGGCGCTCCCCTTGCGGTTCTGATGATAAACGGTGATGCCTAACGCACCATCGCTATTAAATTCTACGTTCTCCACCTCGCCGTAGCGGGTGCTGACGCTGATGCCGGTGGTTTTGCTGACGGAGACTTCCGCACCGTCTGATTTGCCTGCCGCCAGTTCCAGCGCCGTGGTCACGGCCTCTTCCAGCGTCTTGCGCTGTTGTGCAACTTGAGAGATGACTTTCATCGCTAATGCCATAATGTAGGAAGGTGTTAAGTGAAGTCTAACAGAGAACCGTTTTTCAGTGCGCGCCTTAACTGGTAACATTAGCCTCTTTTTTTAAGGAGCCTGAGATGACTAAGCAGCCCGATGACTGGCTCGACGACGTGCCCGGTGATGATGTTGAAGATGAAGACGATGAAATTATCTGGGTCAGTAAAAGTGAAATAAAGCGTGACGCGGAAGAACTGAAGCGTCTTGGCGCTGAAATGGTTGAGCTGGGAAAAAACGCGCTGGATAAAATCCCGCTCGATAGCGACCTGCGCGACGCCATTGAACTCGCCCAGCGTATCAAGAAAGAGGGTCGCCGCCGCCAGATGCAGCTGATTGGTAAAATGCTGCGCAGCCGAGATGTCGAGCCGATTCGCCAGGCGTTGGACAAGCTGAAAAACCGCCACAACCAGCAGGTTGCGCTGTTCCATAAGCTGGAAATGATTCGCGACCGCCTGATTGAAGAAGGCGATGACGCGGTACCGGAAGTGCTAAACCTGTGGCCTGACGCCGATCGTCAGCAGCTGCGTTCGCTTATCCGTAACGCCAAAAAAGAGAAAGAAGGCAACAAGCCGCCGAAATCCGCGCGCCTGATCTTCCAGTATCTGCGTGAACTGGCTGAAGGCGAAAGCTAACTCCGCCTCTGCCCGCCAGATTTTCCCGGAGACGGCGCTGTGCGCCTGTCCGGGCTACCGGGTAACGCAGTACCTGTAGCCCGGCAAGCGACAGCCTCGCCGGGAATATCCGCTCTCCATGCCGTTCCCCTGCCTTTATCCCCGTCTCCCGCCTTGCCGTTCGTTCGGTCTTTACGAACCAACAAAATAGCTGAATCGTTAAAGCTAATAACGTTTAAATTCACATTTTTAAAGTAGAATTAATTAATTGTTGCTTATAAAAAGAGATATTAATCGCATTTAAAAGTTTAAAAATGCGCATTTACTCACCAGGTGAGGCACTTCACGTTTTAATCAGGCTCTTGCAATTAGATTCCTTTCATCAGAAACACAATCGATTCAGCTAAAGGGATGAAAAATGAAAAAAACACTGGTTTTGACGGCTATTTCCATGCTTATTTCCGGTCACGTAGCAGCGAAAACATGGGTGCTGACAAGCGCTGAAAACGGTACTGATAAAGGAAACTGGCAGATAACAAGCGATCAGCTGAAAATAAAAAATCACGATTTCAGCATTGAGCAAAAAGTCCTCCACGGCGGCAAACAGGAAGGCAGTAAAATTCTCGTCATCCGCAGTAAAGATGGCCTGACTATCGCCCTCAGCCCGAGCCGGGGCATGAACCTGCTGAAAGTTGAAGGTTTCGGCACGCGAATGGGCTGGGATTCACCGGTGAAAGAGGTGGTTAACCCGGCCTTTATCAACCTCGAAAGCCGAAACGGACTAGGCTGGCTGGAAGGTTTCAATGAAATGGTGGTGCGCTGCGGCTACGAATGGACCGGCCACCCGGTGACTGCCGATGGACAGATTTATACTTTGCATGGCAAAGCCGGGAACACGCCAGCATCGCTGGTGGAAGTTGAAGTTGCCGATACCGCACCATATGAAATTCGTATCCGTGGGCTGGTGAAGGAGAGCACCTTCAAGAAAGCGGATTTGCAGACCATGACCGAACTGCGCTATGTCCCCGGCAGCGACAGCTTCAGCCTGCATGATGTCTTAACCAACCACGCTGATTACCCGCATGACTACCAGATCATTTATCACAGCAATTTCGGTAAGCCGATTCTGGAAGAGGGGGCGCGTTTTCTGGCACCAATGTCCAGCATCAGTCCGTTCAACGACTATGCCAAAGCGGGTTTGAAAACCTGGCAAACCTACGCCGGCCCGACCAAAGGTTTCGACGAGATGGTCTTCAATATTCAGCCGCTGGCAGATGACAACCACCAGACACTGGCCGCAGTAATCAATAAGGCGGGAGATAAAGGGGCATCCATTCAGTTCGATACCCGTCAATTGCCGGTACTGACGCTGTGGAAAAATACTGATACCGAAAAACAGGGCTATGTCACCGGTATTGAGCCGGGCACCAGCTATGCCTATCCGGTCACTATTGAGCGCGCACAAAAACGCGTCAAACAGCTTCAGCCAGGAGCCAGCACGCAGTTTGACCTGACCTATACACTGCTGCACAGCAGCGAACAGGTTGCCGGCGTTGAGAAGAAAATTGCGGCAATTCAGGGCGATACCAAAGTGGCGGAAAACGAAACGCCTATCGCCAAGGAGTAATTTAACCCGTTAAGCCTGCCCCGGGTTGCGGCGTGACGCCTGACCCGGGCGACATAATTCAGACCGCCCTGTCTATGCAGGTAGCTGCATCACTACCTGATTCAAATCTTGCGTAAAACACCGGTACTGCGCCTCATTAATCGGCTGCGGGTAGCTCAACACGATCAATTCATGATCGGCGATCCCCTGATGATAGGTCGGGTGACGATGAAACCAGGGATTAGCACAAAAGCCCATGGTTTCATAAAAGCGCAGACGCTTGTGGGCGATCTCACTGGTCAGCGGATCGATTTCCAGAATGGTCAGCGGTGCACGCTGAATTATTTCCATTAACAACAGTTTGCCGTAGCCGCGCGATCGTAGCGCGTCGTCAACGGCCAGATGCTCAATGTAGCCATAGTTGGCAAACCGCCAGCCGCCGCTCAGGCCAATAAACAGGCCATCATCAAACCAGGCTTCCAGTACATAATGCGGATTATCAAGCGCCTGCTGTTTAGCATCGGCTTCACGCTGTTCGTGCCATGGGAAAGCCCTGCCGTACAGCACGTCAAGCGCGGAAAAATGAGCGGAATCGGTAGAGAGCACTCTTTCTGAAATCAACATCAACCATCCGGGTCATCAACAACACCCGCCCTCGCACGGAGGGCGGATAAACGAGGAGAATGTCCTACCCCGCCGCCTCAGCTCTTTTCGCCAGCTTATCCAGCAGTTTCTGGTGAATACCGCCAAAGCCGCCGTTGCTCATCACCAGGATATGATCGCCCGGATGCGCGGTTTTGACCACCATATCGGCCAGCACATCGACATCGGAGCTCCAGTGCGCAGGCTGCACGCAGGCGTCCGCCACTTCCGCAACCTGCCACGGAATGTGCTGCGGCTGTAGCAGGAACACTTCATCGGCCCGGCCCAGCGACGGCGCCAGATCGTCTTTACACACGCCCATTTTCATGGTGTTGGAACGAGGCTCCAGTACCGCGAGGATCCGTGCAGTTCCGCCGACTTTACCGCGCAGCGCCTGCAGCGTCGCCAGGATCGCCGTCGGATGATGAGCGAAATCGTCATACACTGTCACGCCGTTGGCTTCGCCGCGCAGCTCAAGACGGCGACGGGCGTTGATAAAGCCGCCCAGCGCGTTGGCGGCATCGGCCGGCAGCACACCAACATGACGGGCCGCGGCAATTGCCATCAGGCCATTATGCATGTTGTGTTCGCCGACCAGACCCCACTTCACTTCCCCGACCTTCTCGCCGTCCAGCCAGACTTCCCACTGCGAGGCATCGGCGTTCAGCTTCTTCGCCTGCCAGTGTCCCTGCTCGCCCACCAGCTCCTGCTCGCTCCAGCAGCCCATCGCCATCGTCTGCTTCAGATTGATGTCGTTTTCCGGCAGGATAATTTTGCCTTTGCCCGGCACGATCCGCACCAGATGATGGAACTGTTTCTGAATGGCTTTCAGGTCATCAAAGATATCCGCATGATCGAACTCAAGGTTATTGAGGATCAGCGTGCGTGGGCAGTAGTGAACAAATTTGGAACGCTTGTCGAAGAAAGCGCAGTCATATTCATCAGCTTCAATGACGAAGAACGGGCTGTTGCCCAGACGAGCGGAGACATCAAAGTTTCCCGGTACGCCGCCGATAACAAAACCGGGCTGATAGCCGCAGGCTTCGAGGATCCACGTGGCCATTCCCGCGGTGGTGGTTTTCCCGTGGGTACCGGCAACCGCCAGAACCCAGCGATCGCGCAGGACAAAATCATGCAGCCACTGCGGACCGGACATATACGGAATATTGTTTTCCAGTACCGCTTCGACGCACGGATTGCCGCGAGTCATCGCATTACCGATGATCACCAGGTCCGGCCGGGGTTCCAGCTGGCTGGCATCATAACCCTGAATTAAATCGATTCCCTGGTTTTCCAGCAGGGTACTCATTGGCGGATAGACGTTAGCATCCGACCCCGTTACCTCATGACCGAGGGAACGCGCCAACATCGCCAGCCCCCCCATAAACGTGCCACAGATACCTAAAATATGAATGCGCATTCGTCCCTTCCCTCTTTAATCTGCTATACATTTTACCCGTATGCATGCATCAGAGAAATGTATTTCAGGTTAATCCGTTTTTTGCTGGTGCGATTCACCTGTGCGATTTTTTTTTATTCTTTGTTAAGATTGTTGCGTTCGTTTTACTTCACATAAACATGCAGGGAACGGGTTATGAAAACGTTAGGTGAATTTATTGTCGAAAAGCAACACGAGTTTTCCCACGCAACTGGCGAACTTACTGCTTTGTTGTCGGCGATAAAGTTAGGCGCCAAGATCATCCACCGCGATATCAACAAGGCCGGCCTGGTCGATATCCTGGGTGCCAGCGGTGCTGAAAACGTCCAGGGTGAGGTACAGCAAAAACTCGACCTGTTCGCCAATGAAAAATTGAAAGCTGCACTGCGAGCGCGCGATATCGTGGCTGGGATCGCCTCTGAAGAAGAAGATGAGATCGTCGTCTTTGAAGGCTGTGAACACGCGAAATACGTGGTGCTCATGGACCCTCTGGATGGCTCCTCTAACATCGACGTTAACGTCTCCGTCGGGACTATCTTCTCCATCTACCGTCGCATAACTCCGGTTGGAACACCGGTCACCGTTGAAGATTTCCTGCAACCGGGCAGTCAGCAGGTCGCGGCAGGCTATGTGGTTTATGGTTCTTCCACCATGTTGGTCTATACCACCGGCTGCGGCGTGCACGCCTTCACCTACGATCCTTCTCTTGGCGTTTTCTGCCTCTCTCAAGAGCGCATGCGCTTCCCGGAGAAAGGCAACACCTACTCCATTAACGAAGGTAACTACATCAAGTTCCCGATGGGGGTGAAGAAGTACATCAAGTACTGTCAGGAAGAGGATACCGGAACCCAGCGTCCGTACACCTCGCGCTATATCGGTTCGCTGGTGGCGGATTTTCACCGCAACCTGCTGAAAGGCGGCATCTATCTGTATCCGAGTACCGCCAGCCATCCGGACGGTAAGCTGCGCCTGCTGTACGAATGCAACCCGATGGCGTTCCTGGCGGAACAGGCGGGCGGTAAAGCCAGCGATGGTAAAGAGCGTATTCTCGATATCATCCCGACCAGCCTGCACCAGCGTCGTTCTTTCTTCGTCGGCAACAACCATATGGTGGAAGACGTCGAGAAATTCATTAAAGAGTTCCCCGACGCGTAACACTTCCCTTCCCCTCCCGCTCGGGAGGGGAATTTTCCGCTAACGATGTGCCGTTCCGCTCACCCGGGTAACCGGTGAATTCTGCCGGTTTTCCCACAGCACCGTCAGACCTCGCTGCAACGCGATAAAAATAAACAGCAAAATCCCGATGGCAATTTTTGTCCACCACGAACTCAGGGTCCCGTCGAAGTTAATGTAAGTCTGAATCAGCCCCTGAATTGCCACGCCGAACAAGGTGCCGAGCACCGTCCCGACACCGCCGCTCAACAGCGTGCCGCCGATGACCACCGATGCAATCGCATCCAGCTCAACGCCAACGCCGGCGAGGGCATACCCGGCCTGGGTATAGACAGAAAACACAATCCCCGCCAGCGTCGCCAGCCCGGTGGACAGCATATAAATTCGAATGGTCGTACTGCGGGTCGAAATCCCCATCAGGTTTGCCGAGATCGCGCTGCCGCCGATGGCGTATACATTGTTACCGAAGCGGGTGCGATGGGCCATAAAGATACCCGCCACTACCACCAGCAGCATCAGCAGCCCCATTGCGCTCAGACGCCCGCCGCCGGGAATCGTCCACGCCAGCCCGGACAGGGTGTCATACAATGGATGATCGATAGGAATCGACTCTTCGGACACCAGATAGCTGACGCCACGCAGAAAGAACATCCCGGCGAGAGTAATAATAAACGCCGGGATTTTCAGCGCATCAATAAACCAGCCCATCATCGCGCCAAACGCGCAGCCCATCACCAGCACCAACGGGAACGCCAGCAGTGGATCGATGCCCCAGGCGCCAATGGCCTTCGCCAAGAACACACCGGTGAACGCGATCACCGACCCGACCGAAAGATCGATCCCGCCGGAGAGGATCACAAAGGTCATCCCGACGGCAATAATGCCAAGAAAGGCGTTGTCCGTCAGAATGTTGCAAATCACCCGCGTTGAAGCAAAACCGGGAAACTGGGTCAGGCAGTACAGATAGCCCAGCACGAAGACGGCCAGGGTGATCATTAAAGGTAAATTACGTTTTAGCATGGCCGCGTGCTCCTTTCAGTAAGCTAATAAAGCGCGGCGACTGAACGATCAATACGCACAGAACCACCACCGCCTTCACCACCTGATTCATCTCCGGCGGGAAGCCCGACAGCAGGATCCCGGTATTCATCCCCTGAATGATCAAGGCCCCGATCACCGAAAGTAGCAGGTTAAAACGCCCGCCCATCAGCGATCCTCCGCCGATCACCACCGCCAGGATGGCATCCATCTCCAGCCACAGCCCGGCGTTATTGGCATCGGCACCGCGAATATCTGCCGCCACGATAATCCCGGCAATGGCCGCGCAAACACCGCTCAGCACATAGGTCAGCATCACCACAATCCGGGTATTAACCCCGGCGTTTTTCGCCGCCCGAATGTTGATCCCCACGGCTTCGATAAACATCCCCAGCGCCGTTTTACGGGTGAACAGCCAAAACAGCAGCAGCGCCGCGGCCGCGATCAGAACCGGCGTCGGCAGCAGCAGCAGCGAACCGCTGCCGAGCCAGGCCAGGTGCGGCGAATCGAAGGTCACGATCTGTCCGGAGGTGATCAGTTGCGCGACACCGCGTCCGGCGACCATCAGAATCAGCGTGGCCACAAAAGGCTGGATCTTCAGGATCGCCACCAGAATCCCGTTCCATAAGCCCGCCAGCGCCCCCGTGGCCAAAGAGGCCAACAACACCACCGGCAGACTGTGTCCGGCAATGGTCATCGAGGCCGCTGTCGCGCCGGCAATCGCCATCACCGCGCCAACCGACAGATCGATTCCGCCGGTGGCAATGACCAACGTCATGCCTATCGCCAACAGCGCCACCGGCGCCGCGCGGTTGAGAATATCAATCGGGCTGCCGAACAACCGCCCGTCCTGTAACACAATCTGAAAGAAGTGCGGTGCGACGAAGCTATCCACCACCAGCACGAGGATCAAGGCGAGAATTTGCGGCATACCTTTCGGCCAGTTGAAGCGCCGCTTTGGCTGGCCGGTTTGTGGAACTGATCGAGGCATCATGGGTTACTCCTTATGCCGCAATAGCGTTCATGATCGCAGGGACAGAAAGCTCGGCTAACGGGATCTCCGCTATCTGCTTACGATCGCGCATGATAATTACCCGATCGGCATAGCCCACCAGCTCTTCCAGTTCCGAGGAGATCACCAGCAGCGCCAGACCATCGGCACACAAGGTTTCAATCAGGCGGATAATCTCCGCATGCGCGCCAACATCGATCCCGCGTGTCGGTTCATCGAGGATCAGGAACTGCGGTTTGGTCAGCAGCCAGCGGGAAAGCAGCACCTTCTGCTGGTTGCCGCCAGAGAGAAATTCGATCGGCTGTTCGGCGCTGGGAGTGCGAATCCCCAGTTGACGGATAAAGCGATCGGCAATGTCATTTTGCTCGCGTCGCGAAATCGGCCGTAGCCAGCCGCGCTGAGCCTGTAGTGCCAGGACTATATTTTCCCGCACCGATGCCGCGGCGATAATCCCGTCGGTTTTACGATCCTCAGGGCAGAAGCCGATGCCCAGGCATGAAGCCTGATGCGGCGAACGCAGCCCCTGCGCTTTACCTTTGATCCACGCGGTGCCACTGTCTGCCGGTTTGATGCCGAAAATGACCTCGGCGGTTTCGGTGCGTCCGGAGCCAAGCAGCCCCGCCAGACCGACGATTTCGCCGGGACGGACCTGGAGGTCAAACGGCGCAATAACGCCTTTTTTGCCAAAGCCCTCAAAGGCGGCGACCGGTTTGTCGCTCAGTAAAGTATGACCCGCACGATGCAGGGCATCGTGTTCAAGCTCACGGCCAAGCATCATCTTCACCAGCTCTATCTGCGGCAGTTCGTGGGTTTCCCGACAGCCGACAAAACCGCCGTTGCGCAGAACGGTAATCCGGTCGCTGACGGCATACACCTGATCGAGGAAGTGGGTGACGAAAATCAAACTGACGCCATCATCGCGCAGCTGACGCATCAGGGTGAAGAGCATCTCCACTTCCTGGGTATCCAGGCTGGCGGTAGGCTCATCAAGAATTAACACTTTTGCTGACAGGTCTATCGCCCGGCAGATAGCGACAATCTGCTGCATCGCCACCGAAAAGCGGTTAAGTGGTTCACGCACATCAAGAGAAAAACCGTAGGACTCCATCAGCGCGGTGGCGCGCTTTTCCATCTCTTTGCGCCGCAGCAGGCCAAAACGACGGGGTTCGCGACCGATAAACAAATTGTCCGCCACCGACAGGTTCGGCAGTAGGTTAACCTCCTGATAAACCGTCCCGATACCCAGCAGCTGAGCATGAGCGGTATTTTTCGGCGATATTTCCTGCCCCTCCAGCCAGATAGCCCCGCGATCGGCGTGATAGACGCCGGTAAGGGCTTTAATCAATGTGGATTTACCCGCCCCGTTTTCGCCCAGCAGCGCCATGATTTCACCACGCCGCAGGCTGAAATTGACGTTATCCAACGCCTTCACGCCGGGGAAAAATTTGCTCAATCCCTCGGTACGCAAGATCTCCTGATGTGCTTCGCTGTTCATACTCTCCCCTTACCTTAACCCTCTCTCCGATGGGGGGAGAGGGAACCCAACCGTACTTTAGCGACCGGGAAAATCCCGGAAGCGGCGCTACGCGCCGGTCCGGAAGACCCGATCTGCGGACGGCGGTGAACCTGTAGCCCGGCCAGAGAAGCGCTACCGGGAAGTGGCCTGCTTCAGACGCAGGCCTTTTCAGCAACTCAGTAGCCCATATTTTTCTTCTTCTCTAACTCTTCTTTCGCCGTATCCGGTAAGTAGAGCGTCGATTTGGTGATGGTCACTTTCTCTGGCAGAGTGCCCTCTTTTTTGTATTTCTCCAGCGCATCGAACGCCGGGCCGGCCATATTTGGCGTCAGTTCCACGCTAGCGTTGGCCTCACCAGCCATCATTGCTTTGTAGATATCCGGAACACCATCAACAGAGCCGGTGAGAATATCTTTGCCCGGTTTCAGCCCGGCCTCTTTAATGGCCTGGATGGCGCCAATAACCATGTCATCGTTATGGGCATAGACCATGCAGATGTTCTTGCCGTTGTTTTCCGCTTTGATAAAGCTCTCCATTACCTCTTTCCCTTTACTGCGGGTAAAGTCGCCGGACTGAGAGCGAATAATCTTGATATTGGGGGCTTTAGCAATCGCCTCGGCAAACCCTTTTTTACGATCGATAGCCACGCTCGCCCCGACGGTCCCCTGCAACTCAACCACGTTACACGGCTTGCCGTTGACGGTTTTCACCAGCCAGTCGCCAATCATTTGGCCTTCCAGAACGTTGTTGGCGGTGACGGTTGTCATGTAAAGATCTTTGTCTTTCACATCAATAGAGCGGTCGAGCAGGAATACCGGAATTTTGGCCTCTTTGGCCTCTTTCAACACCGGTTCCCAACCGGTCGCAACGACCGGCGCGATAA
>NZ_JBCNNS010000002.1:0-86242 GCF_039594335.1 Raoultella sp. | reverse complement strand
CATCTGCGATGTGCTGTTTGCCTTTCCAGGGATCCTGCTGGCGATTGCCGTGGTGGCGGTGATGGGCAGCGGAATGTCGAATGTGATTATTGCGGTGGCGATCTTTTCGATCCCAGCGTTTGCGCGCCTGGTGCGCGGTAACACTCTGGTGCTCAAGCAGCAGACCTTTATTGAGTCGGCGCGCAGCATCGGCGCCAGCGATATGACGATTCTGTTCAGCCATATTTTGCCCGGTACGGTATCGTCGATTGTGGTCTATTTTACCATGCGTATCGGGGTGTCCATTATTTCCGCCGCCAGTCTCTCTTTCCTGGGGCTCGGGGCCCAGCCGCCGACCCCGGAATGGGGAGCAATGCTCAATGAAGCGCGGGCGGATATGGTGATGGCGCCGCACGTGGCGCTGTTCCCGGCGATTGCGATTTTCCTGACGGTGCTGGCGTTTAACCTGCTA
Source organism: Raoultella sp. (assembly GCF_039594335.1). NCBI lineage: Bacteria > Pseudomonadati > Pseudomonadota > Gammaproteobacteria > Enterobacterales > Enterobacteriaceae > Klebsiella > Raoultella sp. The sequence goes on along the minus strand of NZ_JBCNNS010000002.1, from coordinate 85,791 downwards.
GGGGATGGCCTGCGCGATGCGTTGGATCCGAAGATAAAGGGATAAGGTGCTATTCCCCGGTGACGTTGTCGCTTACCGGGGCTACAGACGGGTACGATTTTGTCGCCCGGATTGTGGCGCGTTAGCGCCGCAATCCGGGGATAAGCTCAGAGAGCGTGATTAAACCCGGCTGCCCCACAGGTCGTATTCGTCGGCGTGTTCGACTTTCACACGGACGACATCCCCTGGTTTGACCTTCGTTTCGCCGTTCAGGTAGACCGCGCCGTCGATTTCCGGAGCATCGGCCATACTGCGGCCAATGGCGCCTTCTTCATCAACTTCATCGATCAGCACGGTGATCTCGCGGCCGATTTTCTCCTGCAGGCGCTCGGCTGAGATCTGCTGCTGCAACTGCATAAAGCGATTCCAGCGCTCTTCTTTCACCTCTTCGGGCACCTGATCCGCCAGTTCGTTAGCGGTCGCACCTTCCACCGGGCTGTATTTAAAGCAGCCTACGCGGTCAAGGCGAGCCTCTTTCAGGAAGTCGAGCAGCATCTGGAAATCGTCTTCCGTTTCACCCGGGAAGCCGACGATGAAGGTTGAACGCAGAGTCAGGTCAGGGCAGATTTCACGCCACTGTTTGATACGCGCCAGCTGACGATCGGCAGAACCCGGGCGTTTCATCAGTTTCAGAATGCGCGGGCTGGCATGCTGCAGCGGAATATCCAGATACGGCAGAATTTTCCCTTCCGCCATCAGTGGAATCACGTCATCGACGTGCGGGTACGGATAGACGTAGTGCAGACGGACCCAGATACCCAGTTTCGCCAGCTCTTCGCACAGGCTGACCATGCTGGTTTTTACCGGAGCGCCGTTGTGGAAACCAGTGCGATGCTTCACATCGACACCGTAGGCGGAGGTGTCCTGAGAAATGACCAGCAGTTCTTTGACGCCGGCATCGGCCAGACGTTTGGCTTCGGACAGCACTTCACCAATCGGACGGCTGACGAGGTCGCCGCGCATCGACGGGATAATGCAGAAGGTGCAACGATGGTTACAACCTTCGGAAATTTTCAGGTAGGCGTAATGACGCGGCGTCAGCTTCACGCCCTGTTCCGGCACCAGGCTCAGAAACGGGTTGTGTTTAGGCTTTGGCGAATAGTGATGGACATGCTCCAGAACCTGTTCATAGCTGTGCGGTCCGGTTATCTCCAGCACTTTCGGATGCACTTCGCGAATCTGGTCTTCTTTCGCGCCCAGGCAGCCGGTCACAATAACTTTGCCATTTTCTTTTAACGCTTCGCCAATGGCTTCCAGAGACTCCTGAACGGCGCTGTCGATAAAGCCGCAGGTGTTGACGATAACCATATCGGCATTGTCGTAGGTGGGTACCACGTCATAACCTTCGGTACGCAGTTCGGTCAGGATGCGTTCTGAGTCCACGAGGTTTTTCGGGCAGCCCAGAGAGACAAAGCCGATCTTCGGCTGATGCGTGACATTGCTCATAGTTTAAAAAGTGTTCGATTATTGGAATGGTCAGGGCAGGAATTTTACAGATCTTTATGAAAAAGAGTATAGCCGCGGTGCGACAGATGATGAAAAAGCCCGGGAGATCCTCCCTGGTGGTGGTACGCGACGATGTCACACCTTGGACGGTGGGGTTGCGCTTATTGCGCAGGATGAAAATCGCGATCAGTGTGAAGAGTCCGGCGATGCTGCCGAGAATAAAATCGTATGTGCGAAGAGAGTGGTGTCAAACAGGTAGCCGGCCAGCCTGGATGGCGTAACCCACGATACGTCCCGACATCATCAATCCGGCAATAATCAGCGCCCACCTGGCGGTGGCGCAGTGAACAAATCACGGCATCAGGCAAAGAAGAGCGTTTCACTGCGGGCCTGAAAGAGAGGGCCCGCCGCTCGCGATTTCGAACATAGGTTTAACATTGTAAATGATGTTAATTAACCAGTAATTGTTGACCTTGCGCATCCTTTTGTACAAAAAATAGCCATATTCTGATAATGGTAATGGATGACAGAGGAGGAAACATGATGAGCGTTGACAGACTGTATCGTAACCTTCTGAATAAGCTGATTAATGCCAATATTGACCTCGACGCTTATTTGCAGTTACGCAAAGCGAAGGGCTATATGTCAGTCAGCGAAAATGAGCATCTGCGTGATAATTTGTTCGAACTGTGTGGTGAAATACGTGCATGCGGGCTGCAGTTGCAGCACGATCTTGCCCCGGAAGAAAAGGACGCTCTCCGTCTTGCAGGTGGAGCCATCGCGTCTGCGGCGGTTTGCCTGATGAGCGGGCATCATGATTGTCCGTCGTATATTGCGGTTAACGTAGAGACGCTAGAACGCTGTCTGGCAGAACTGGCGCTGAATATTCGTAAACTGAATAAACAGGCGTCAGTGACCCACGTCTGAATTCAGGGGGAGTCGAGCTCCCCCTGCTTAAGGTTATGTAAAAATCCCCTCCTGATGTTTCCCGCTGGCTACCCTTAGCGCATTGCCGAAAGTATTGCCGATGAAAGGAGAATACCATGCGCCAGGTCGCCATTTCGCTGATGCTCGCTATCCTGCTGTCTCCCACGGTGACTCTCGCCGGGAAGGTGCGTGTTGACGTATTGCAAAATCAGCTTGACCATCCGTGGGCGCTGGCCTTTCTGCCTGATGATCGCGGAATACTGATAACCCTGCGTTCTGGCGAACTGAAGCGCTGGCGGCAGGGGGAAGGTCTTTCGGCCGCGATAAGCGGTGTTCCGCCGGTATGGGCCAGCGGCCAGGGAGGCTTACTTGACGTGGCGCTGGCGCCGGATTTTGCCCAGTCCCGCCGGGTCTGGCTGAGTTTTGCTGAAGTCGGCGATGACGGTAAGGCCGGTACCGCTGTGGGTTACGGTCGTCTGAGCAACAACCTTCAACATCTGGAACATTTTCAGGTCGTCTTCCGCCAGCAGCCGAAGCTCTCCACCGGCAACCATTTCGGCGGGCGCCTGGTTTTTGATGGTAAAGGATATTTATTCATCGGGCTGGGCGAAAATAACCAACGCCCCACGGCCCAGGAGCTGGATAAACTGCAGGGAAAAGTGGTGCGTCTGACCGAGGACGGTAAAGTGCCTGCCGATAATCCTTTTGTTCATCGTGTGGGGGCGAGGCCGGAGATCTGGTCTTATGGCATCCGCAATCCGCAGGGAATGGCGATGAATCCCTGGAGCGATACGCTGTGGCTCAACGAACACGGGCCGCGCGGCGGCGACGAGATTAATATTCCGCAGAGGGGCAAAAACTACGGCTGGCCGCTGGCGACGCACGGAGTCAACTACAGCGGCCTGGCGATTCCCGAAGCGCAGGGCACGGCGGTCGCCGGAACCGAACCCCCGCTTTTCGTCTGGAAGCGCTCTCCGGCGGTAAGTGGAATGGCTTTTTACGCTGCGCAGACTTTCCCGCAGTGGCAGCATAAGCTGTTTATCGGGGCGCTGAAGGATCAGTCGCTGATTGTTCTGAAGGTGGATGGCGATAAGGTGAGCGAAGAGGAGCGTTTTCTGGGCGATCGCGGAAAGCGGATTCGCGATGTGCGTGTCGGACCCGACGGCTATCTGTATGTGTTAACCGACGAGTCCAACGGCGAACTGCTAAAGGTGAGTCCGGCCGAATAGCATCAGGTTACCGGAATCATCACCACATCGCGCCACGCCTGGCGTTCATTAAGCTGCTGGTACCAACGTTGCAGGTGCGGGCGCGGCTGCCAGTTTTCCACAATCGCCATCAGGTTATAAACGAATGGCGCCACGGCGATGTCGCCGAGGCCAAAGGCCTCTCCGGATAGCCAGGGAGAGTGGGCCAGTTCATCGTCAAGAATAGCGAAAAGCGTTTCACAGGCGGCAACACCGGCGGCGATGGCCGCCGGATCTCGCTTATCCGCCGGCGTTCTGACCAGCCCCATTAACACCGGACGGTGGGCGGGAGAAAGCGAACCGTTTGCCCAGTCCATCCATTTGTCGCTCTGTGCGCGCTTGCGCGGCGAAGTGACCCATAAACGATCCTGACCATATTCGGCGGCCAGATAGCGAATAATGGCGTTCGATTCCCACAGGACGAGGTCATTCGCATCATCTTTCAACAGCGGCACCAGGCCGTTCGGGTTCATCGCCAGATATTCCGGGTCATGATTTAAGCCAAACTCTAGCCCTGCCATAATATGCTGATATGGAAGTCCCAACTCCGCCAGCGCCCAGCGTACTTTTTTCACATTCGTCGAGTTATTTCTGCCCCATAGTGTAATCATTTCGGTTCCTGCCTGTTATTGAGCCGTCGTTGCAGCATGGTGAGCAATCATGTTGGAATAAAGATAATATTTAGGCAATTATGATCAAAAAAATTGCTCTGTTTTCAGCAGGGAGCGAGGTTATTGCGTAAACTTTAAAAACTTTACCAACTCGCTGTTTCTTTAAGGTCATTTGTACGCTTTACTCACCGGTTGCTGTAGCGCCGATAGAGTGTTGCGGCATATTTTGTTTGGAAAGGATACTTGGGTGGCTCTTATGACGCATGACGCTTTTTCCCTTCGCGGCCTCGTGGCAGGCTGCGCTCTTCTCGTTCTTGTTGCACCTGCGGTACAGGCTGCGGAACAACTCCCCGATGCCCCGTCGATCGATGCCCGCGCCTGGATCCTGATGGATTACGCCAGCGGTAAAGTGCTGAGCGAGGGCAACGCCGATGAAAAACTCGACCCGGCGAGTCTGACCAAGATCATGACCAGCTATGTCGTCGGGCAGGCGCTGAAGGCGGGCAAAATTAAGTCCACCGATATGGTCACCGTCGGTCGCGATGCCTGGGCTACCGGTAATCCGGCGCTGCGCGGGTCATCGGTGATGTTCCTTAAACCGGGGATGCAGGTTTCGGTCGAGGATCTGAATAAAGGCGTGATTATCCAGTCCGGCAACGATGCCAGCATCGCGATCGCCGACTACGTGGCAGGGAGCCAGGATGCATTCGTCAGCCTGATGAACGGCTATGCGCAAAAAATGAGGCTGACCAATACCACCTTTATGACCGTGCACGGTCTGGATGCTCCGGGCCAGTTTAGTACCGCGCGCGACATGGCGCTGCTGACCAAAGCGATGATTCATGACGTCCCTGAAGAGTACGCCATTCATAAAGAGAAAGAGTTTACCTTCAATAAGATTCGTCAGCCGAACCGCAACCGTCTGCTGTGGAGCTCAAACCTGAACGTGGATGGCGTCAAAACAGGGACCACCGACGGTGCTGGCTACAACCTGGTTTCCTCGGCAACCCAGGGAGACATGCGTCTGATCGCCGTGGTGCTCGGCACCAAGACCGATCGGATTCGTTTTAATGAATCCGAAAAGCTGCTGACCTGGGGCTTCCGTTTCTATGAAACCGTGACGCCGATTAAACCGGATGCCACCTTTATCACCCAGCGCGTCTGGTTTGGCGACAGCAGCGAAGCCAAACTCGGTGCAGGCGAAGCCGGTTCGATTACCCTGCCGCGCGGGCAGCTGAAAAACCTGAAAGCCAGCTATACCCTGACGGATTCGCAGCTGACGGCGCCTCTGAGCAAAGGACAGGTGGTCGGGACCATCGACTTTAAGCTCAATGATAAAACCATCGAGCAGCGTCCGCTGATTGTCATGGAGGCGGTCAATGAAGGCGGTTTCTTTAGCCGGATGATGGACTTCGTGCTGATGAAACTGCACGGCTGGTTCGGTAGCTGGTTCTCGTAAGCGACAAGCCGCGCCCTGCGGGGCGCGGTCAGTAGAGCAGTGAAATCTGTTTTTCTTTCGCCAGCGCAAGCATCTCCTCATCTGGACAGACATCGCTGGCAATCACATCAAAACGCGATAAATCGCCCATTCGCGCTGGTCTGACTTTGCCAAATTTACTGTGATCAACAACCAGAACGTGATAGCGCGCGCTGCTCATCGCCCAGTGCTTCACTGGCAATTCCTCGAGGTTATAGCAGGTGGCGCCCTGCGCGCAGTCGATTCCGGCCGCCGAGTAGAAGGCGATGTCCGGGCACAGATGGCTGAGCGTATCCTGCAGGCTGAGCGGTTTAAAAATGGCATTGCTGGCATGGAATTCGCCGCCGCAGAGGATGGCCCGACACTGGGGTTTTTCCTGTAGCGCCAGAAAAGTGTTCAGCGAATAGCAGACTCCGGTAAAGGGCAGGGCGTTATCAATTGCGTCAATGATCCAGGGCGTGGTTGTCCCGCAGTCGAAAAAGGCCATCTGATGGGCTTCAAGCAGCGCGGCTGCGTGGCGGGCGGCACGGCGTTTTTCATCCACCAGACGGGTTTTCTGGTCGCTGAGCAGGTAATGGGTTGCGCTGCGCGGTTCCAGAACGATATAACCGCCTAACAACACCACCGGGCCATTATGGCCGTTCAGGTCGCGACGAATGGTCATTTCTGATACGCCAAGCAGCGCGGCAGCCTCTTTTAAATGAAGCTTATCGCTGCGCTTGAGCGCCTGAATGAGCTGGCTGATGCGTTCATCACGACGTGTTTCCATATTCCCTCTACGCTGAAATCGCCCGGCATCGGCAGGGCGTCAGTGGGCGATTTTACCTGCCGGAAGAGGGTTAGTCACGCACCCAACCTTTACGAATTGGCAGGGAGAAGCAAACCCGGTACAGCTGCTGCAGGTAGTGATACAGGGCTTGACCGCCGGCCTGCCACAGTAATCCTGCGGCCAGGCAACCGCACATCCCGGTCAGCAGGCCGCCCAGCATATCCAGCGGCCAGTGAACGCCAAGATAGACGCGGGACCAGGCGATTGCCACGGCAGCCGCCAGCAGTGCAATGCCGGACCACAGGCGATGCCAGAACAAGAAAGCCAGCGCAAAGGTAAAGCTGATGGTGCCGTGATTGCTGGGGAAGGAGTTATTCGGTGCGTGATGCAGGAACTGATAGCCGACGCCTGCGGCAAACGGACGCTCATGCGGAAAGAGCAGGCCAAAAATCCATGACAGACTCAGGCTAATCGCCAGCGCCAGGAGCACTTTAAACACCAGCTGCCGCTGGTTTGGCCCCCAAAACCACAGCGCAGAGGTCAACAGAGGCACAATCAGAATGACGTCTTTGGCAATGAAGGTCGCCAGTGCGATGATCCACGAAGGCGAGGTGGGGGTGGCGTTGATTAAGGCAAACAGCGTGTCGTTGATATTTTCCAACATAGGTTCAGGCTCTTGGTATCCGATAGCAATCAGCCGGCCACCTTAAAAAATGGTGGCGATCAATTAAAGCAGCATTGTCTTAATTATCAGGTTATTAGGAAGCTGTTAGTGCAGCATGTCGTGGTGAATATACCGCGGAGTATGAGTATATCGTCTGTAACCTAATTGAAATATAAACGAAATATAGACAGAGTTATTAAAATGGCGGCGATATCGGAAGGTGCATTGCGCTATTTTTAATTGTCACTCACAATTCACTATCTCCTCCGCAAGACTTTCATTAAACTTTGCACGATTTTTGTTCAACTAAGAGATTGCATGCAGAATTATTCACTTTCAGGCAAACGCCTCGGACGGCAGGCGCTTCTGTTCCCGCTCTGTCTGGTGCTATACGAATTTTCCACTTATATCGCTAACGATATGATCCAGCCGGGAATGCTCTCGGTGGTGGAAGAGTTTCAGGTAGGTAATGAATGGGTGCCGACCTCGATGACCGCTTATCTCGCCGGCGGCATGTTTTTGCAGTGGCTGCTGGGACCGCTGTCGGATCGGATCGGTCGTCGCCCGGTGATGCTCACCGGAGTGGTGTGGTTTATTGTCACCTGTCTGGCCACCCTGCTGGCGCAGACGATTGAGCAGTTTACGCTGCTGCGCTTTTTGCAGGGGATTAGTCTGTGTTTCATCGGCGCGGTGGGGTATGCCGCCATTCAGGAGTCATTTGAAGAGGCGATGTGCATCAAAATCACCGCGCTGATGGCGAATGTTGCGCTGATTGCCCCGCTGCTGGGTCCGCTGGTGGGGGCGGCGTGGGTGCACATCCTGCCGTGGGAAATGATGTTCGTGCTGTTTGCCTTGCTGGCTGCCGTCGCCTTTTTTGGCCTGCAGCGCGCGATGCCGGAAACCGCGACGCGCATGGGTGAGAAGCTGTCGATGAAAGAGCTGGGCCGCGATTATGGCCTGGTGCTGAAGAATCTGCGTTTCGTCGCCGGCGCGTTGGCTACCGGTTTTGTCAGCCTGCCGCTGCTGACGTGGATTGCCCAGTCGCCGGTGATTATTATCAGTGGGGAAAACGCCACCAGCTATGAGTATGGCCTGCTGCAGGTGCCGATTTTCGGCGCGCTGATTGCCGGTAACCTGGTACTGGCGCGACTGACCTCGCAGCGGACGGTGCGTTCGCTGATTATTCTCGGCGGCTGGCCTATTATGTTCGGTCTGTTGCTCTCCGCGGTGGCGACGGTGGTATCGACCCATGCTTATTTGTGGATGACCGCCGGGCTGAGCATCTACTCCTTCGGGATTGGTCTGGCGAACGCCGGGTTAGTCCGCCTGACGCTGTTTGCCAGCGACATGAGTAAAGGCACGGTTTCAGCCGCAATGGGGATGCTGCAGATGCTGATTTTTACCGTCGGCATAGAGGTGAGTAAGCATGCATATGAGCTGGGTGGTAGTGGGGTATTCAGTCTGTTTAACTTGCTCAGTGGCGTGGTGTGGCTGGCGCTGATTGTCTATTTTCTCAAAGACAAGAGTGTCGGAAACACCAACGACCCGCAGGCATAACGTCGAGCGTTCCGGGTGGGGCACTGTCGCCGCACCCGGACGAAGATCAGGCGAACGGCGCTTCGCGATTCAGCACTTTGTCGATGATGTGCAGCACACCTTCTTCATTGTTATGCGGCGCATCGTAGCTGGCGACGGCTTTCACCGGCGCTGCCGCGTTGGCCATTGCAAAGCCAAACCCGGCATGTTGCAGCATTTCAATATCGTTTCCGCTGTCGCCAAAGGCGACGACTTCATGATTATCAATGCCCCAGCGCTCTTGCAAAATACGCAGGCCGTTGGCTTTGTGAACGCCGGGAATAATCAGGTCGATACTGCCGTAGCCGGTGGCCACGGCGGTCACCATATCGCCCAATGCCGCGTGTAGCTGCGGCTGGATTTGTGCAATCAGAGGGTCAGGCACGTTGAGGCCGAATTTCAGTATCACGTCATCGATATGGTTGAAATCATCCACCAACTGCAGGCGATGATAATATTTCGCGGCGACCGTCTTTAACTCATCGTTGTAGCGATTCAGGGTATACGCACTGCGTTTGCCGCAAGCGATAATTTCAATGTTGGTGTGCGTTTGCAGATAGTCGATGACAGTGTGGAAATGATCTTTCGGTAGCTGACAGTTAAAAACGTCATCGCCGGCGCTGACCACCCAGCCGCCGTTTTCGGCGACAAAGGCTATCTCGTGGGCGATGTCCGGGAAAAATGAAATCAGCTGGTAATACTGGTTGCCACTGGCGACGACAAAGCGAATATTCTGCTCGCGCATACGCTGATACTGGCGCAGGAAACGCGGGCGATTGTAGGTTTTGGCATCGTTTAAGAAGGTGCCATCCATGTCTACCGCAATCAGTTTGATGCTCATTAACTGTTCTCCATGGCAGGTTCATTTTGTGGTTTTGCTACCGCTCTGGCGACCAATGCCGCGACCATGACCAGACCCAGCACTACCATCATGGCGCTGCGCAGGCCAAAGTGTTCGCCAAGGAAGCCCAGCAGCGGCGGCCCGACCAGGAAGGCAAGGTAGCCGGTTATCGCCACCACGCTGACGCGCTTCGGGGCATCGGGGCCGGTGTCGCTGGCCGCGGAAATGGTTAGCGGAAAACCGAGCGATGCGCCAAGTCCCCACAGTAGCACCGAGACGCCGGCCACCCACGGGTTATCGACGAAGATAATCAGGCCGATGCCCAGCGCGCCCATGACGGCGCTGGCACGCACTACCGTGACCCGGCTATAGCGATCGATAAACCAGCCGCCGGTAAAGCGACCTATTGTCATCCCGAGGGTGAAGCCGGCGTAAATCAAGGAGCCAGAGGTGGGACTGAAGCCGTGGCCGTCCACCATCAATAGCGGCAGCCAGTCGTTGGCAGATCCTTCAGCAAAGGCCATCGCCAGCACCACGACGCCAATCAGCAACAGCTGAACATCACGCCATACCGGCAGACCTTTTTCCTCATGATGCGCGCTTTCAGCCGCATTTTGTCCGGTCCCATCAGGGATGGCGCGAATCGCAATGGCAATCGGAGCAATCGCCATCAGTGCAGCCAGCAGAATATGCGGCGCGGCGGGCAGACCAAAACCGGTCACCGCCATCCCCACACCAGCGCCGAACAGCGTACCGAAGCTGTAAAACCCGTGCATCATCGGCAGGACGGTCTTATTCATTTCTCGCTCGACGGCGGCGCCTTCGACGTTAATGGCCACCTCCGCCGAACCGAAGCTGGCGCCGAAAATGGCCAGCCCGAGGGCAAACAACACCGCCGAGGTGAGCCACAACGCTACGCTGAGCACTATCATGCCGACCACGGCGCACGACATGGTGGTGCGAATCACCTTACGCGTACCAAAGCGTTTGACCAGCCACGCCGAGCAGAGAATCCCGCTCATCGAACCAATCGACAGGCCAAATAAAACGATGCCCATTTCCGCCGTTGACAGCGTCAGCAGGTCGCGGATCGCCGGAGTACGGGTAGCCCATGAGGCCATCAGCAATCCAGGGATAAAGAAGAACATGAAGAGGGCCCAGAGTCGGAGCTGTAAGGCCCGGCGGGAGGTTTGCGCAGTCATCCGTAAACGCCTGTGAATGAGAAGATGAAGACAACAGTAGCAAGGTTGTGTACATTTGTACATATTCTTCAGCATGCGTATTCGAACATGGACCGGGCGCCAGGGAGAGCGACATTGCTGCCGACAGCAAGCGCATGACAGCGACTAAGAGGAAAGATATGGTCCGTCGACCGAACGATCCACAGCGCCGAGAGCGCATTTTGCAGGCGACGCTGGATACCATTGCCGCCCACGGGATTCACGCGGTAACCCATCGTAAAATTGCCAGCTGTGCGGAGGTCCCGCTAGGCTCGTTGACATATTATTTCAGCGGCATTGAAGCGCTGATAGAAGAGGCGTTTCGCATTTTTACCCGCGATATGTCCGTGCAGTACCAGCAGTTTTTTACTACGGTCAGCAGCCGTGAAGAGGCCTGCGATGCGATTGCCGAGCTGATTTTCAGCGCTCAGGTGACGACCGCGCGAAATATGGAGTTGATGTATCAGCTGTATGCGTTTTGCAGCAGCCAGCCAGCGCTGAAGACGGTGATGCAGCACTGGATGCGGAGCAGTCAGCAAACGCTGGAGCAGTGGTTTGAACCTGCTACGGCTCGCGGGCTGGATGCGTTCATAGAGGGAATGACCCTGCATTTTGTCACCGATAGCGCGCCGCTCTCAAAGCAGGAAATTCGTCTGATGGTCGCACGGCTGGCCGGAGAGGGGGAATAGCCGGATAAAGCGCTGTGCGGAGGTATTGTCAGAGCCGGGCGTTATCCGCCAGTAGTCGCACCGGTCGTCATATTAACCACCGTTGCCGTCATCGCGTCGGCACGATCGGATGCCAGAAAGGTGATGACATCGGCCACCTGCGTCAGCGCCGGCAAGCGGTTGAGCATGGCGCTGCGCGCTGCGCCACCAACCCACTGTTCGACCGTTAATCCCGTCGCCTGTGCTTTTGCAGCAAAGACTTCCGCGGTGTAAGATCCAGCCTCAACCGCGTCACTAAAGGCGTGCGAGCGCACGCCGAGGACGCGGATATTCTTCGTCCCCAGCTCGCTGGCGAGCGCTGTGATGAAGGCTTCGCTGCCCGCACAGCCGACAATATGGCCCAGGTGGCCCGGCATGGCCATTGTTGCCGCCGGAGCCACGACGGTGATAAGGGCAGCCGGGCGAGCGCCGCCCATATGGGGGATAACGGCTTTCGCCAGGCTGAACTGGGCCGCCAGGAACGGGGTGATACCCTGCATGAACTCGGCGAGGGAGAGCATTGTGATCTCCTTGCCCTGATTATGGACGAAGCCGGTAGCATTGATGACGATGTCGAGCCCGCCGCTGCGCTGCGTCAACTGCGCTATCCGCTCGCCGATCGATCGCTCATCGAGGACATCAACGATAAAGGTCTCGCCCCTGCCGCCCGCCGCATGAATTTCCCCCGCCACTCGATCCAGCTTCTTGCGATCACGCGCGCCGAGGTAAACTCGTCCCCCTCGCGGGCCATCGCATGCGCCACGGCGGAGCCTATCGCACCGCTGCCGCCGAAGATGGCGATGACTTTATCTTTCACCAGCATCGCCTTTACCTCTCACCGGACTGAACTCGTCAAAGTATGTGCAATAACCGGGAGGATGCCAATGCGAGGGAGAATGCAGTTACCGCTGGGGTCGGCGAGTGTCTTTCTCCTCTAGCTCCTGATAGATAGCGTAAATACCCGTCGTTTCGAAATTGCCCTGGACGCAATGAATCGCTTTTTGTTGTTCAAGCAAAATAAAGTGCCTGACTTTATTGGTGTAGTGAATCATTAATATCAATCCCGACAACAGCCATAGCAGCATAAATTCAATAATAAAAATGGATGAGTAAGTGACAATTTTTTCTTTTTTGAAGTTTTTAATTGCTTCTTCTAAATACTCCTTGCCTTCGGCTGTTGTTAGCAAACGGCAAACATCGTTATGGTATTCGCGGTCCGGCACGCTGGCGGTGTTTTTCGTCGGGGCCTTGTTGGCCTCACAGTCATTTATTGAGACGGTCCATCGAGGTGCCGCCAGCACCGTGGCTTCCGTTGCGGTTGTTTTAGAGACATAAAAGCGATCGCCTGACTTTTTCCAAATCAACAGTGCCGTGTCTGGCGGGGCAGTATAGGTTTGCACAAGCGGGGGGACAAAATACCACAAAGACCATGCAAAAATAGCGGAGAACAAGAGGGTGATTAATTTCTCGGGCCAGCCTGTTGAGGGCAATTTTTTTAAGGGGATGGAGAGGGCAAAGAAGTTCAAAATGAAGGGGGGTACCCCCGCATTCTTTAACACGCTGCCGTGGCCTTTTTTATATTTGAAAATCCCATTGACTGCTTTTCGCAATGGCTGGAACAGAAAAGCGAGAACGGTCAGGGCAGCGACCGTCGTGCTCAGCGGGGCGCCGGAGAACTCCGAAATAAACATCGTAAAGTCAGGGGGAAAAGCGGACATCAACATCTCCTGTGGTAAACATTCCTTATGGGGAGGATTTGATCTTCCGGGCAAGCGGGAGGCGTCGCGAACGGAGCGCCCGGTTCTTTGCTGATGACGTGTGCAACTCGGCGCTTCACCCGGCGTATCAGTGTACATCACCAGCGGGTTCAGGGGAGGGTAACGCATCCATGAGGCCTGGCACAATATGAGGAGCATGGTCCCGGGAAGATGCCCGACCGATGCGGCGCTGGTCGCTGTGTCATCGCCAATGGTACCGCCAGAGGGTGGTAACTGAATAATTTTAAAGGTCATAAAATTCAGGCAACAAAAAACCCATCAACCTTGAACCAAAATGGCGGGGTTGATGGGCTCCACAAAATGGGGACATCAAAGAAAAGCAGTGGCACTACTTATGACTGATGGCCAAGAGAAAAGTTCTGCCTCTGTCTCATTTTTTCTCAAATATTTACTGTAGCCCTGGCCAGATGATGACAATCAGCGTCCCCGCCAGGGTCAGCAGCACGTTGGCAATCGCATACGTGCCCGCGTAGCCAAGCGCCGGAATGTTGCTGCGCGCGGTGTCGCTGATAATTTCCATCGCCGGGGCACAGGTACGCGCCCCCATCATGGCGCCAAACAACATCGCGCGGTTCATGCGTAGCACATAGGCGCCAAATAAGAAGCAAATCACCACCGGCACCAGGCTGACGATAAGACCCGCCGCCAGCATCTGGCCGCCGATGGTGCCCAGGCCGTGACCAATTCCGGCGCCGGCGCTCAGACCGACCCCGGCCATGAAGACCATCAGGCCGAACTCTTTCACCATATTCAGCGCGCCCTGTGGAATGTAGCCGAAGGTCGGGTGGTTGGCTCGCAGGAAGCCGAGCATAATCCCGGCAAACAGCAGCCCCGCCGCGTTACCGATGCCAAAGCTGAAAGAGCTGAACTGGAAGGTGATCATGCCGATCATCAGGCCGACGATAAAGAAGGCGCAGAAGGCGAGCAGGTCGGTCACCTGGCTGTGAATGGAGATAAAGCCGATGCGGTCGGCAACGGTTTTGACGCGTCGCGCGTCGCCGCTGACCTGTAACACGTCGCCTTTGTTGAGCACCACGTTATCGTCGATAGGCATTTCAATCTGGCTGCGAATGACGCGGTTTAAGAAGCAGCCGTGATCGGTCAGCTTCAACTGCGCCAGACGGCGTCCGACAGCGTTATGGTTTTTCACCACGATCTCTTCGGTGACGATGCGCATATCCAGCAGGTCGCGGTCGAAGACCTCTTTGCCGTTACGGAAGCTGGGGTCAAGGCGGGCGTGGGCGTCCGGGTAGCCTACCAGCGCGATATCATCCCCCATCTGCAGGACAGCATCGCCATCCGGGTTAGCCAGAATACCGTTACGACGAATACGCTCAATGTAGCAACCGGTTTGCCGGTAAATACCCAGTTCGCGCAGATTTTTCCCGTCAGCCCAGGCGACCAGTTCCGGGCCGACGCGATAGGCACGGATCACCGGCAGGTAGACTTTACGTTTGGAGTCGGTATCGAGTCCGCGTTCACGCGCAATTTGTTGGGCGCTGGTTTGCAGATCCTGATGCTGTAGCTTCGGCATATAGCGCGCGCCAACGATCAGACTGACGAGACCAATCAGATAGGTCAGGGCGTAGCCCAGACTCAGGTGGTCGAGGGAGAGCGCCAGCCGATCGTTGGGCAGGCCAAAGTGGCGAAGCGTATCTCCCGCACCGACCAGAACCGGCGTTGAGGTCATGGCACCTGCGAGCATCCCGGCGGTCAGGCCGATGTCCCAGCCGAACAGTTTTCCCAGCCCCATCGCCAGCAGCATCGCACTGCCGACCATCACCAGGGCTAGCATCAGATAGTTTTTTCCGTCGCGAAAAAAAATAGAAAAAAAGTTGGGGCCCGCTTCCACGCCAACGCAAAAAATAAACAGCATAAAGCCCAGATTTAGCGCATCAGTGTTAATACTGAAATGCTGCTGACCTAATAATAATGAAACCACTAAAACGCCAATAGAATTACCAAGTTGTACTGACCCGAGGCGAAGTTTCCCGAGACAAAGCCCCAAGGCAAGTACAACGAATAATAACAGGATGTAATTCCCGTTTAACAAATCTGCGACGTTTATATTCACGAAAGCCAACTTCTCATTTACTAGTAAGTTGTTGAAGGAAATGGTTATTTGGTCTAAGGTTGGTCCAGTGTTCGCGTTGTCCCGAACCCTGTTCTGGCATCCCGTTATAACCAGTAAAAACAAAGCCGGTAGTTTAATCCTTCCTGGATGCTGCGGCTAGTCACAATCGTTTTTACGCCGATGGGGGCTAAATTGGCATGGATTGCCGGAATGCTTTATCTGACTGGACGAAAGTTAAGTGGGTTAGAAGCAGTATCAGGAGGATGTTGTGAAATATGAGCGTGCCTGGGTGGGTATTACCTGTGGGTTCTTTCTGTTTATCCTGGTGTGTTTACTGCTGTTGCTGCATATGAAAGACGCCTTTCGGGTTACCGGTAATCCTGAGGTGGGGCTGCTCTACTTTTTGCTGCCCGGTGCGGCCGCCAGCTGCCTCTCTGCAGAGCGACGCGTCATCCAACCGCTGGTGGGGGCGATTCTGGCAACCCCGGTCTGTCTGCTGATCATGCGGCTTTTTTTTGCGGCTCAGCGCACCTTCTGGCAACAGCTGGCGTGGTTGTTTAGTGCGGTGTTCTGGTATGCGCTGGGCTCGCTGTGCTTTCTGTTTATCTGCGCCTGGCTGAATACCAGACGCAATCATTCTTCAGAGGAATGAGCCGGCTCAGGCAAACAGACCGAGATGCTCTTTCGCCCATGCTTCAAAATCGGTGCAGCCGCCGATATGTTTTTGATCGACAAAAATCTGCGGAACGGTCTCAACCGGTTTGCCTACAGTCTTTTCCAGGTCGCTCTTGCTGATGCCTTCGGCGTGAATATCAACGTAGCGGTAGTTGAAGTCATCACGTTCATTGGTCAGTTTCTCTGCCAGCTCTTTGGCACGAACGCAATATGGGCAACCAGGACGACCAAAAATAACGGTAAACATACTTTCTCTCCTTACATCTCAGCCGGATGGCGAAGGACCGCTATGATGACGCGTTGTGCCGGCGAGGAAAAGAAGGTTCTGCCTTTTTCTTCGATGGTTTAAGGCTATGTTTGATAAATATCTTCGTGGTTAAATCATTATACTGTGTCTGCCGTGCGCGATGGGCCACGAGACCGCGCGGAAAACATTGACTGGAGGAGAGCTATGCGATCGCCTGCCGTTTTACCCAAAAGCGTCCTGGTGGTAGAGATTATCGGGATTGCGCTGTTGACTCTCGCCTGGCTCTCGCTCAATCAGAACCTGCAGCTGCCGGCGCCATTTTCCAGCCCAACGGCGGCGATGCTGATGATCTTTTTCGGGATCTTGCTGATACTCCCGGCCGCGATAGCACTAATATGGCGAATGGCCAGGATCGTCGCGCCGCAGCTGACTCACACGCCAAAACCAACTTCTTCATCAGACAGAGAAAAACAAGATGACCCCGACCATTGATCTGCTGCGCAGCCACCGTTCTATCCGCCACTTTACCGATGCGCCAATCGGCGACGAACAGCGCGAAGCTATCATCGCCAGCGCGCAGGGGGCCTCAAGCTCGAGCTTTTTACAATGCAGCTCCATTATTCGTGTCACCGATCCTCAGCTTCGTGAGCAATTGGTCACGATGAGCGGCGGCCAGCAGCACGTTGCGTGCGCGGCGGAGTTCTGGGTATTTTGTGCCGACTTTAATCGTCTTCTGCAAATCTGTCCGGATGCCCGACTCGGGCTGGCCGAACAGTTGCTGCTGGGAGCGGTGGATACCGCAATAATGGCGCAAAATGCGCTGGTCGCCGCCGAATCCCTGGGCCTCGGCGGCGTCTATATCGGTGGGATCCGCAATAGCATTGAAGGGGTGACCGAACTGCTGAAGCTGCCGCAGCATGTCCTGCCGCTGTTTGGCCTGTGCCTGGGATGGCCTGCCGATAACCCGGAGGTGAAGCCGCGCATGCCCGCAGCGCTGCTGGTGCATGAAAATGCGTACCAGCCGGTGGATGAGGCGGTGCTGGCGCAATATGATGAGCAGATGGCGCAATACTACCTGTCGCGTGGCAGCAACACGCGTCGTGATACCTGGAGCGACCATATTCGCCGCACTATCATTAAAGAAAGTCGCCCGTTTATTCTCGAATATCTGCATAAGCAGGGGTGGGCAACGCGCTGATTGCGTGTACACTGCTTCCCGCCCTGCCATATGATGGACCGGGCGGTTGTGGCGCAATTAACATATTGCAGGCCTGCCGGAGCGGGCCTTGTTGCAGAGGTGCAGGGTGAAAATTGCTATATTATCCCGGGATGGAACGCTTTATTCCTGTCGTCGCCTGCGCGAAGCCGCGCAAAAACGCGGTCACCAGGTGGAAATCCTCGATCCGCTTTCCTGCTATATGAGCGTGAGTCCGGTGGCTTCATCGATTCACTATAAAGGACGTCAGCTCCCGCATTTCGATGCCGTGATCCCACGCATTGGTTCCGCGATTACCTATTACGGGACCGCCGCCCTTCGTCAGTTTGAACTGCTTGGCAGCTTTCCGCTCAATGAATCAGTGGCGATAACCCGCGCCCGCGACAAGCTGCGCTCGTTGCAATTGCTGGCGCGCCAGGGGATCGATCTGCCGCTGACCGGTATTGCGCACTCCCCGGACGACACCAGCGACCTGATTGCCATGGTCGGCGGCGCGCCGCTGGTGGTCAAACTTGTGGAGGGGACGCAGGGCATCGGCGTCGTGCTGGCGGAGACGCGTCAGGCAGCAGAGAGCGTGATTGATGCTTTCCGCGGCCTGAACGCCCATATTCTGGTTCAGGAGTATATCGCCGAGGCGAAAGGGCGGGATCTACGCTGTCTGGTCGTCGGTAATGATGTGGTGGCGGCGATTGAGCGGCGGGCGAAAGAGGGGGATTTCCGCTCTAACCTGCATCGTGGCGGTGTGGCGACGGTGGCGACGATCAGCGATCAGGAACGTGAAATGGCCATCAGGGCAGCGCAAACCCTGGGGCTGGATGTCGCCGGGGTGGATATCCTTCGCGCAACCCGCGGTCCGCTGGTGATGGAAGTGAACGCTTCTCCGGGTCTGGAAGGCATTGAAACTACCACCGGAATTGATATTGCCGGGCGCATGATCGCCTGGATTGAACGTCAGGCCACGCCAGAATTTTGTCTGAAAATGGGCGGATAATCAGCGCGGGCGACACTTTCATGGTATGCGCTGCATTTTTTGCGTAAGCTATGGCGTCGTTTTTCTACAGTAAGAGGTCACAGGTCATATGGATTCACTGGTCGTTCCGGGTCTGGATACGCTACGTCACTGGCTCGATGAGTTAGGTATCAACTTCTTTGAGTGTGATTCCTGCCAGGCCTTGCATCTGCCACATATGCAGAATTTCGACGGCATTTTTGATGCGAAGCTCGATCTGGTGGATAACGTCGTGCTCTTTTCTGCTCTCGCAGAAGTGAAGCCTTCTGCGTTGCTCGGGCTCTCGGCGGATCTATCGGCAATAAACGCCAGCTCGTTGACCGTCAAAGCCTTCCTCGATATTCAGGATGACAATCTACCCAAACTGGTGGTGTGTCAGGCACTATCCGTCGGCGTCGGAATTACCGTTGAACAGTTTGGCTGGTTTTTCCGCCAGAGCGAAGAGCAGATCTCGATGGTTATCCTCGAAGCGGCGGCTAACCAGGTGCTCTATAAAGCCGAAGAAGAAGAGTATGCCGCTGAAGATATTCAGCACCATTTTCTTCACTAAACCTGTCGATGAATAGCGCAGCCACTGCCATAGCGGCTGCGTATTACGTGCTTTTATTCTGCATTTAACCTTCCTTTAAAGAATTTTTCACCGCCATTCAGCCGCTTTTGGCTTATCACGTAGACCGTTATTGCATAAAAAATTGATAAAAGGCGTTATTTTACCTGGGCTATAGCCTCTTATTCTGGCTACAGTTATTCTGACGATGCTTCCAGTTGCGGGCAACCATTCCGGGAGAGATCCTCTCTCCTTTTCTTAGGTAATGAGAAAATATGCATGATTATTGCATGCAGACAAGTGCGTACATTAAGCCCGCTTGTTAACGGGCATTGAGAAGGAAAAAAGAGATATGAACGCCTTTGGTAAAAAATGGTTAACAGGTCTGGTTACGGGTGCGTTGATGGCCGTCTCTGCCGGTTCATTCGCCGCTGAACAAAAAACCCTGCATGTTTATAACTGGTCTGATTATATTGCGCCGGATACGGTGGCAAATTTTGAAAAAGAGACCGGTATTAAAGTGGTGTACGACGTTTTTGATTCCAACGAAGTGCTGGAAGGAAAATTAATGGCGGGCAGCACCGGTTTTGACCTGGTGGTCCCGTCCGCCAGCTTCCTTGAACGTCAGCTGGCGGCAGGTGTCTTCCAGCCGCTGGACAAGAGCAAGCTGCCAAACTGGAAGAATCTTGACCCGGAAGTCCTGAAGCTGGTCGCCAAACACGACCCGGATAACAAGTATGCGATGCCGTACCTGTGGGCGACCACCGGCATTGGCTATAACGTTGATAAAGTGAAAGCGGCGCTGGGTAAAGATGCGCCGCTTAATAGCTGGGATCTGGTGCTCAAGCCGGAGAATCTGGAAAAACTGAAAAGCTGCGGCGTCTCCTTCCTCGACGCGCCGGAAGAGATCTTTGCCACCGTCCTGAACTATCTGGGCAAGGATCCGAACAGCTCTAAAGCCGATGACTACACCGGCCCGGCGACCGATCTACTGCTGAAGCTGCGACCGAATATTCGCTACTTCCACTCCTCACAGTACATTAACGATCTTGCCAACGGCGATATCTGCGTCGCCATCGGCTGGGCGGGTGATGTCTGGCAGGCGGCCAATCGCGCCAAAGAGGCGAAAAATGGCGTCAACGTCACCTACTTTATTCCTAAAGAGGGGGCGCTGGCGTTCTTTGACGTCTTCGCGATGCCAGCGGATGCGAAAAATAAAGACGAGGCTTATCAATTCCTTAACTATCTGATGCGCCCGGATGTTATCGCTAAAATCAGCGATAAGGTGTACTACGCCAACGGTAACAAGGCCTCCACGCCGCTGGTCAGCGAAGCCATCCGTAATAATCCGGCTATCTACCCGCCAGCCGATGTGTTCGCCAAACTGTTCACCCTGAAGGTGCAGGATCCGAAAATCGACCGCGTACGTACGCGTGCGTGGACGAAAGTCAAAAGTGGGAAATAAAACCTGATGGCCCGGTTCACCGGGTCTGAAAAGGTCTGACCCGGTCGGATGGTTTCGCCATGCGACCGGGCAACAAACGGATAAAAGTGCAGCGAATATATGCACCAGGATGGTGCACCTGCACTGTAAGGTTCAATGTATGGCAACCGGGCCATACGGTGGAAGTTTTTTGCCGGAGAGCACCTGAGTGAATGACGCAATTCCCCGCCCACAAGCGAAAACCCCCAAAGCGCTGACCCCGCTGCTGGAAATCCGTAATCTGACGAAGTCTTTCGACGGACAGCATGCCGTCGATGACGTCAACCTCACGATTTATAAAGGTGAAATCTTCGCACTGCTGGGCGCATCCGGCTGTGGTAAATCGACGCTGTTGCGCATGCTGGCCGGCTTTGAGGAGCCAACGGCCGGGCAAATTATGCTCGATGGTGTGGACCTGTCTCGCGTGCCGCCCTATCAGCGGCCAATCAATATGATGTTTCAGTCCTATGCGCTGTTCCCCCATATGACGGTGGAGCAGAACATTGCCTTTGGTCTGAAGCAGGACAAGTTGCCAAAAGCTGAAATCGTCAGCCGGGTGCAGGAGATGCTGGCGCTGGTGCATATGCAGGAGTTCGCCAAACGCAAACCGCATCAGCTTTCCGGCGGTCAGCGTCAGCGCGTGGCGCTGGCCCGTAGCCTGGCAAAACGGCCAAAACTGCTGCTGCTCGATGAGCCGATGGGTGCGCTGGATAAAAAGCTCCGTGATCGCATGCAGCTGGAAGTGGTGGATATCCTTGAGCGCGTGGGGGCCACCTGCGTCATGGTGACCCACGATCAGGAAGAGGCGATGACCATGGCGGGACGTATTGCCATTATGAACCGCGGGAAGTTCGTGCAAATCGGTGAGCCCGAGGAGATCTATGAGCATCCGACAACCCGCTATAGTGCGGAATTTATCGGCTCGGTCAACGTGTTTGAAGGGTTGGTAAAAGATCGCCTGGAAGATGGTTTGGTACTGAGCTCACCGGGACTGACGCATCCGCTGAAAGTCGATCCTGATGCTTCCATCATCGACAATGTACCGGTGTGGGTCGCTCTGCGCCCGGAAAAAATTATGCTCTGCGATGAGCCGCCGGCGGATGGCTACAACTTTGCGGTAGGAGAGGTGATACATATCGCCTACCTCGGCGACCTGTCTATCTACCACGTACGGCTGCAAAGTGGACAGATGATCAGCGCTCAGTTGCAGAACGAACATCGCCACCGCAAGGGGGCGCCAACCTGGGGCGATGAAGTGCGTTTGTGCTGGGATGCCGACAGCTGCGTTGTTCTGACGGTGTAAGGAGAGGGCGATGAGTATATTAGAACCACCGGCCGGGGGGCAAAAAACGGGCGGTTTTGCCCGATGGCTCACGCGTTTGCAGATGGCGCATGGTCGCAAACTGGTGATCGCGCTGCCCTATCTGTGGCTGATTCTGCTGTTTCTGCTGCCGTTCCTGATCGTATTTAAAATCAGCCTGGCGGAGATGGCGAGAGCGATCCCTCCCTACACCGATCTGTGGGAGTGGGCGGACGGTCAGCTCACGTTGACACTGAACCTCGGCAACTTCCTGCAGTTGACCGGCGATCCGCTCTATTTTGAAGCCTATCTGCAGTCGTTGCAGGTGGCGGGAATTTCGACATTTTGCTGCCTGCTGCTGGGCTATCCGCTGGCATGGGCGGTGGCGCACAGTAAACCGTCAACACGAAATATTCTGCTGCTGCTGGTGATCCTGCCATCGTGGACCTCATTCCTGATCCGCGTTTATGCGTGGATGGGGTTGCTGAAAAGCAACGGCGTGCTGAATAATTTCCTGCTGTGGTTAGGGGTTATCGATCAGCCGCTGGAGATCCTGCATACCAATCTGGCCGTTTATATCGGTATTGTTTACGCCTACCTGCCGTTTATGGTGCTGCCTATCTATACCGCGCTGACGCGGATTGACTACTCTCTGGTGGAGGCGTCGCTGGATCTGGGCGCCCGGCCGTTGAAGACCTTCTTCCAGGTGATCGTCCCGTTGACCAAAGGCGGAATTATCGCTGGTTCGATGCTGGTCTTTATCCCGGCGGTAGGGGAGTTCGTGATCCCGGAACTGCTGGGGGGGCCGGACAGCATTATGATCGGGCGGGTCCTGTGGCAGGAGTTCTTTAATAACCGCGACTGGCCGGTTGCCTCGGCAGTCGCCATTGTGATGCTGCTCCTGCTGATCGTGCCGATTATGTGGTTCCACAAACATCAGCAAAAACAGATGGGGGATCATGGATGAATGATTTGCCGGTAGTCCGTTCGCCGTGGCGAATTTTAATCCTTGTGCTCGGCTTTACCTTTTTATATGCGCCGATGCTAATGCTGGTGATTTACTCATTCAACAGCTCGAAGCTGGTGACGGTGTGGGCAGGTTGGTCGACACGTTGGTACGGCGAGTTGTTCCATGATGATGCGATGATGAGCGCTGTCGGGCTGAGTCTGACCATCGCAACCTGTGCGGCGACGGCGGCGGCGATTCTGGGCACCATTGCCGCGGTGGTGATGGTGCGCTTTGGTCGCTTTCGGGGATCAAACGGCTTTGCCTTTATGATTACGGCGCCGTTGGTGATGCCGGATGTCATTACCGGGCTGTCGCTGCTGCTGCTTTTTGTTGCGCTCGGGCACGCCATCGGCTGGCCGTCGGATCGCGGCATGTTGACCATCTGGCTGGCGCACGTGACTTTCTGTACCGCCTACGTGGCGGTGGTCATTTCGTCGCGCCTGCGTGAATTGGACCACTCTATTGAGGAGGCGGCGATGGATTTAGGCGCGCCGCCGCTGAAGGTCTTTTTCATCATTACGCTGCCGATGATCATGCCGGCGGTGATCTCCGGCTGGCTGCTGGCGTTTACCTTATCACTGGACGATCTGGTCATCGCCAGCTTTGTTTCCGGGCCTGGAGCCACCACCTTGCCGATGCTGGTCTTCTCCAGCGTGCGCATGGGGGTGAACCCGGAAATCAACGCCCTGGCAACCTTAATCCTCGGCGTGGTCGGCATTGTTGGTTTTATCGCCTGGTATTTGATGGCGCGCGCAGAAAAGCAGCGGGTTCGCGATATCCAGCGTGCAAGACGCAACTGAAGCCCCTAAAATCTACGGTAAAACTGGTATCGGCGTCGCGAAGGTGTGACGCCGTTTTCATGGAAGACGTTTCCGTTGGGACTGTTTACAAAAACTCGTTCATCTCATGCGCGTCTTAACGTTCCTGCGCTGGTGCAGGTGGCGGCATTCGCCATTATTTTGATTCGTGGCGTGGATCTGCTGATGATCCTCAATCAACTGGGTATCGCTGGGATAGAGGCGTTCATTCAACGTAGCGTGCAGACATGGACCTTGACGCTGGTGTTTCTCTCCAGCCTGCTGCTGGTCTTTATTGAGATCTGGTGCGCATTTTCACTGGTGAAAGGGCGGAATCTGGCGCGCTGGATCTTTCTCCTGACGCAAATTATTGTCACCGGTTATCTCTGGGCGGCCTCGCTGGGGTATGGCTACCCGGAGCTGTTCAGCATTGCCGGCGAGTCAAAGCGTGAAATTCTGCATTCACTGGTGATGCAAAAATTGCCCGATTTCCTGGTGCTGGTGCTGCTGTTTGTTCCGGCGTCGTGTCGACGGTTTTTCCGGCTGCAATAACGGTGATACAATCCCCGCCCCTGATTTCTGGAAGGTCTTTTTATGCACTGCGCACTCTATGACGCGGGACGCTGTCGCTCCTGTCAGTGGCTGGAACGGCCGTTAACACAACAGCTCGCCAGTAAAATGGCCGACCTCAGAGCGCTGTTGGCAGACAGCCCGGTGAAGACATGGTTTGAGCCGGTTTCCGGCCCGGAGGCCGGTTTTCGCAACAAAGCCAAAATGGTGGTCAGCGGCAGCGTTGAACGCCCGCTGCTGGGGATGTTGCACCGCGATGGCAGCCCGGAAGACCTGACCGAATGTCCGCTCTATCCGGCTAGTTTTGTGCCGGTTTTTGCCGTGCTTAAACCATTTATCGCCCGCGCCGGGTTAACGCCCTATAACGTTGCCCGCAAGCGCGGCGAGTTGAAGTATCTGCTGCTGACGGAAAGCCAGTTGGACGGCGGCATGATGCTGCGTTTTGTGCTGCGCTCTCCGGCAAAACTGGAGCAGCTCCGCGCCGCGCTGCCGTGGCTGCAGGCGCAGCTCCCGCAGTTGAAGGTGATTACCGCCAATATTCAGCCGATACATATGGCTATTATGGAAGGTGAGCAGGAGATTCTCTTAAGCGATCGGCCTGCGCTGGCGGAGAACTTTAACGGCGTCCCCTTGTGGATCCGCCCGCAGAGCTTCTTTCAAACCAATCCAACCGTTGCCAGCCAGCTGTATGCGACCGCCCGCGATTGGGTACGCCAGCTGCCGGTCAATCATATGTGGGACCTGTTCTGCGGAGTGGGGGGCTTTGGCCTGCACTGCGCCAGCGCGCAAATGCGCCTGACCGGGATTGAGATTGCGCAGGAGGCTATCGCCAGCGCGAAGCAGTCTGCTGCAGAACTGGGTCTGACCAATCTTCATTTCCAGGCGCTGGACTCGACGCAGTTTGCCACCGCAGAGGGAGAGATCCCTGACCTGGTGCTGGTCAACCCGCCGCGCCGCGGTATCGGCCATGAGCTGTGCGACTATTTATGCCGTATGGCGCCGTCCTTTATTATCTACTCCAGCTGTAACGCGCAGACGATGGCGAAAGATATCGCGCGACTGTCGGGCTATCGGGTTGAGCGGGTACAGCTGTTTGATATGTTCCCTCATACCGCCCACTACGAAGTGCTGATGCTGCTGGTTCGCCAGGTTTAAACAAAATGTGAACTCTTTTGCCGGCGTAAATCGGGTAAGCTTGGCTAATAATAAAGTGAAATTAGCGGAGCAATACCCATGGCAAAGAAAATTCTGTTGGTCGAAGATGACGACGATATTGCCGCGTTGCTGCGTTTAAATCTGCAGGATGAGGGATATCAGATTGTGCATGAAGCGGACGGCGCGCAGGCGCTGGTCCAGCTGGAAAAGGGCGACTGGGATGCGGCGATTCTTGATCTGATGCTGCCCAATGTCGATGGGCTGGAGATTTGCCGGCGCATTCGCCAGATGACCCGCTACCTGCCGGTGATTATTATCAGCGCCCGCTCCAGCGAGACGCATCGCGTGCTGGGGCTGGAAATGGGGGCGGACGACTACCTGGCCAAACCGTTTTCGGTTATCGAACTGGTTGCGCGAGTCAAAGCGCTCTTTCGCCGCCAGGAGGCGATGGGGCTAAATTTGCTGATGGACGCCGGGCGTATTGATTGCCACGGTCTGAGCATCGACCCGCTTTCGCGCGAAATCAGACTGCGTGACGAACTGGTGGATCTGACGCCGCGCGAATTTGACCTGCTGTACTACTTTGCCCGCCATCCCGGCGAGGTTTTTTCTCGTCTGGCTCTGCTTGACCGCGTCTGGGGCTACCAGCATGAGGGCTATGAGCATACGGTTAATACGCATATCAACCGCCTGCGTAGTAAAATCGAACGCGACCCGGCGGAGCCGGAAATCATTCTGACGGTCTGGGGCAAGGGCTATAAATTCGCGCCCGCGCGTAAAGGTGCGGGGAAATGATGCGCCGATTAAGCCTGAGCCAGCGCCTGGCGCTGGTGTTCACCTCTCTGCTGCTGCTTTGTGCGGCGGCGGTCTGTGCGGTTCAACTGTATAGTAGCGCGCAATACGGTAATGCGATGGTCCAGCGTCTTTCGGTCGGGCTGGCGCAGCAGATTGTTGCCCGTGAACCGCTGCTCGATGCGCGGGGCCAGGTCAATCGCGAGGCGCTGAAACCGCTTTTCGACCGGCTGATGGTCTTCAACCCCAGCGTCGAGCTCTATCTCGTCTCTCCTGACGGCGAGCTGCTGGCCGATGCTGCGCCGCCGGGTCATATCAAACGCCAGCGCATTAACATCGCGCCGATACAGACGTTTCTCTCCGGTGGCACCTGGCCCGTGTACGGTGACGATCCGCGTAGCCAGGATCAGCGCAAGGTCTTCAGCGTGGCGCCGCTGAATGTTGACGGCCAACTGCGCGGCTATCTCTATATTATTCTGCAAGGGGAAACCTTTAATGAGCTGGCGGCCAGCGCCTGGCAGAAGACGCTGGGGAGCTTGCTTATCTGGACACTGCTGCTGGTGGTCCTGTTTGGTCTGCTGGCCGGCGGCCTTGCCTGGTATTGGGTAACGCGCCCGGTACGTCAGCTGACCGCGCAGGTGGGTATCCCCGGAGAAGATAGCATCGGGGCGATTAAACTGCTGGCGGCGCAGGCGCCGGATCCGCATCCCGGCAATGAAGTGGCGATCCTGCATAACCGGTTTATTGACCTGGCCCGGCAGATCGCCGGACAGTGGGATCGACTGGCCGACAGCGATCGGCAAAGGCGTGAGTTTATCGCCAATATTTCTCACGATCTGCGTACTCCGCTGACGTCGCTGCTGGGCTATCTGGAGACGCTGACGCTGAAAGCCGATCGGCTGAGTGCCGAAGAGAGCAAACGTTACCTCAATATTGCGCTGCGCCAGGGGAATAAAGTTCGCTCTCTTTCCCAGCAGTTGTTTGAGCTGGCGCGCCTGGAGCATGGTGGCATTAAGCTGCAGCCGGAGAAATTTGTGCTGGCGGAGTTGGTGCAGGACGTGGCGCAGAAGTTCGACCTGGCGATTGCCACCCGCCAGATTCGATTACATCTCTCGCTGGCTGGGGGATTGCCGCCGGTGGTGGCGGATTTATCGATGATGGAACGGGTGTTGACCAATTTACTGGATAATGCGATTCGCCACACGCCGGATGGCGGCAATATCAGTCTGACGGCTCGCCAGCAGGGGACGGAGATGGTGGTTGAGGTCGCCGATAGCGGTCCCGGGGTTGCCGGTGAACTGCGGGCCACATTGTTTGAGCGTCCGTCGGTGCTTGAACCCGGTCAGAGCCCGCAATCGCGAGGGGGGTTAGGGCTGATGATTGTGCGGCGGATGCTGCAGCTGCACGGCGGTGATATTCACCTGGTGGATGTACCGACAGGGGCCAGCTTCCGCTTTACCCTACCGTTGCACTCATAGCGATGTTTCTCAGGTCAGGCCGTGCTGGCCGGAGAGTCGCCCCGGCGTGAGCCGGGGCAGCAGGGGATTATTCTGGGAACCACTGGTTGCTGATTTTCTGATATGTACCATCCGCTTTAATTGCCTTCAGCGCGCCGTTGAGTTTTTCCAGCAGCGCCTTGTTGTCCGGACGTACCGCAATGCCGAGGCCGGTGCCGAAGTACTGCGGATCGGTCACTTTCGGGGTCGCTGCACCCAGTTGCGGGTTGGTCTTCAGCCACTCATTCACCACGGCGGTATCGCCAAACACTCCGTCAATACGGCCATTTTTCAGGTCGATAATCGCGTTCTGATAGCTGTCATAGGCGACGGTTTTGACTTCCGGATGCTTGTCCTGCAGATATTTCTGGTGGGTGGTGCCGTTTTCCATGCCAATACGTTTGCCTTTCAGATCGGCAAAGGAGTGGAAGGCGTCTTTTTTAGCAATGACCAGCGCCGAGTTAGCGTAGTACGGATCGGTAAATGCGACCTGCTTACTGCGCTCCGGAGTAATATCCATACCGGAAATCACCGCGTCATATTTTTTAAATTTCAGCGCCGGGATCAGGCTATCGAAAGCGTGGTTGGTAAAGGTACAGTCAGCCTGCATCTGTTTGCACAGTGCTTTCGCCAGATCCAGATCGAAACCCACGATCTGATTGTTAGCATCCATGGATTCAAAAGGAGGGTAGGTTGCTGAAACGCCGAAGCTGATTTTTTCTGCGGCAGCGGCGCCAAAGGCGAAAGAGGAAAGCAGTGCAGCCAGAACTAACTTTTTCATCGTGGAACTCCCGTCGGTCAATCTTATGATGTTATGCCGTGTCTACGGCTGATTTTCACAATGCCATCAAATGAATTTATATTCAATAATTACGTATAATTATTTTCATGAAAATAAAAAAGACGGGAATTATATAGACATACCCGTCTTTGTTTTTGCTATTTATGCATTTATTTCATGCGGCCTACTCGCGACGTGCGCTGCGGGCGCCGGCCAACGCTAATTCCGTCGTTCAAACGCCAGCGCTTTACGCTCCACTAACCGCATTAGCAGCGTCAGAAGACCATTCACGATGAGATAGACAATACCGGCCGCCCCAAATACCGTGACGTCGTAGGTGCGTCCGTACAGGAGCTGACCGTACCCCATGACTTCCATCAACGTAATGGTGTAAGCCAGAGAGGTACTTTTGAACACCAGTACAACCTCGTTGGAATAAGAAGAGAGGGCGCGTTTAAAGGCATACGGCAGCAGAATCGCCAGCGTGTCTTTCTTGTTCATGCCCAGCGCGCTACAGGATTGCCACTGGCCGTCGGGGATGGCGCGGATCGCACCATAAAACAGCTGTGTGGTGTAGGCTGCGCTGTTCAGGGACAGGGCTATCATGGCACACAGCCAGGGTTCAGAAATCAGATGCCACAGTACCGGGTAGTTCTGTAAAGAGGGGAACTGACCTGGGCCATAGTAAATCAGAAAGATCTGCACTAGCAGCGGCGTACCGGTAAATAAGGTGATGTAAGCGCGAACAATCCACACCAGCACCGGCGTTTTCAGCGTCAGGACGATGGTGAAAACCAGCGACAGGATCAGCGCCACGACGATCGAAGCCGCCGTCAGCGTCAGGCTGGTATGCAGCCCTTTTAGCAGTTCGGGTAAGTAATCGAGCATCAGCCTGGTCTCCGTTCAAAGCGCGTCGCACGTTGGTCAATACGTTTGAGGATGTACTGACTGAGCAGGGTGATGACCAGATAGATCGCCGCCGCGATGATATACCAGTTAAACGGTTCCTGAGTGCGGGTGGCGATACTCTTGGTTTGCAGCATCAGATCGTTGACGCTGATTAAACTGACCAGCGCGGTATCTTTCAACAGAACCAGCCATTGGTTGCCGAGGCCCGGCAGCGCATGACGCCACATTTGCGGCATCACCAGACGAAAGAAGATTGCCCCTTTCGATAGCCCCAGCGCCTGGCCGGACTCCCATTGCCCCTGAGGTACCGCCTTGAGCGCCCCGCGCAGAGTTTGCGAGGCGTAAGCGGCGTAGAGCAGGGACAGCGCGATGGCGCCGCACAGGAATGGACTGACGTCGAAGTTTTCAATCTGCATCTGTACCGGAATCTGCACAAAACCCAGATTGATCGTAAAACCGTCAGAAAGCGTAAGCAGCAGCTGTGAGGAGCCGAAATAGATAAACAGGACGACCAGAATCTCCGGTAACCCACGCAGAATCGTGACCACGCCGGTTGCGAACCAGGCCAGTGGGCGCCATTTAACTGACTCCAGCACGGCAAACAACATCGCCAGTACAAGGCCGATGATGAGTGCGCAAACGGCAAGGCCGACGGTCATCCCGGCGGCACTTGCTAATGGAAAAATTTCATTCATTTAGCGTTACTTCTGAAACCATTTGCTGTAGATGGTCTGGTAAGTCCCATCTTTTTTCACTTTTTCCAGCGCAGCATTAAATTTCTGCTGCAGCTCGGTATTGCCCTGGCGAACCGCAATGCCCAGACCGGTGCCGAAGTAGTCTTTATCCGTGACTTTATCGCCCACCGCGGCCAGCTTCGGATTGCTCTTCAGCCACTCGGTAACGACGGCAGTATCGCCAAACACGGCATCAATACGGCCATTTTGCAGATCCAGCTTCGCATTCTGGTAGCTGTCATACGGCACGGTGGTGATTTCAGGGTGTTTGTCGTTAATAAATTTCTGGTGCGTGGTCCCGTTCTGGACACCGACTTTTTTGCCTTTCAGCTGTTCAAGGCTGGTGAATTTCCCCTGCTGACCGACAAACAGCGCCGAATTTTCATAGTAAGGGGTGGTGAACAGCACCTGTTTTTCACGCTCAGGGGTGATATCCATCCCGGCCATCACCGCATCGACGCGGCGGAATTTGAGGCTGGGGATCAGGCTATCGAACGCCTGGTTGGTAAAGGTGCAGGTAGCATCTATTTCTTTACACAGCGCGTTGGCCAGATCGACATCAAAACCGACAATTTTATTGTTGGCATCGATCGATTCAAACGGAGGGTAGGAGGCCTCAGTGGCGAAACGAATGGTCTGGGCCGCAGTAGCTGACAGGCTCATGCTGGCCAGGATCGCGGCAATCAGTACTTTTTTCATCGTCATTTCCCCGAAAACATCAATGTGAAAGATAGTTTTTAAACGCGTCGGTCTGCGGATGCGTAAAGCAGCTGGCATCCCCTTGTTCAATGATGTGACCATTTTCCATATACACCACGCGGCTTGCCGTTTTACGCGCCACTTCCACTTCATGGGTGACAATAACCTGCGTAATGCCGGTACCGGCCAGTTCGCGGATAATGCTGACGATCTGAGCGGTGATTTCCGGGTCGAGCGCTGCGGTAGGTTCATCAAACAGCAGGACCTGGGGTTCCATCATCAGCGCGCGTGCAATGGCGACGCGCTGCTGCTGGCCACCGGAAAGATGCAGCGGATAGCGATCGCTGTAAGGCTTGAGACGAAGACGCTCCAGCAGTTTTTCGGCGCGAGCGAGCGCCATGTCTTTACTTAAGCCCAGCACGCGGCAGGGGGCTTCAATCAGGTTTTGCTGCACCGTCAGGTGTGGCCACAGATTATACTGTTGGAAAACCATACCCACGTTCTGGCGCAGCTCACGAATGGCTTTGTCAGAAGGTGCTTTGGTAAAGTCGAAGTGGTTACCGGAGATATGTAATGTCCCGGAACGCGGCATTTCCAGCAGGTTGAGTACGCGAAGCAGCGAGCTTTTCCCGGCGCCACTGGGGCCGAGCAGCACCAGCGTTTCCCCCTGCGGGCAATCCAGCGTGATGTCGAACAGCGCCTGATGCGCGCCGTAGAAGCAGTTAATGCCGTTTAGTTTAATACTCATCTGGGCTGTCTGATACGAATAGCTATTGAGGCCGCAAATACTACCTTTGACAGAATAGTTATGCAATATTTATGCGTTAAAAGTTAAATGTAAACCACATTTACCTCTAAACTTAGCACAAAATATGGGTTCGTGGGGTAGGGGGGCTCGAATGTCGGCATAACCTGGAGAAATACCGACATTTTACCGGAGTTATCGTTTCAGCGGCGTAGGTTCCACGTCCTTATCCGCGTTTTTCAAGACTCTGTTGCAGTGAACCGGCCGGGGCATGGGAGTTGATGCCAAGATAACGCACGTCGTCGACTGCCCAGCACTGGCCTTCCTGAATCATCAGCACTTCATCCTGCCAGCTTTGGCTGCCCTGTTTTAAATCGACGCGCAGAGGGATATTGCGGGCATCGCGGTTTGGAATGGTTGAGGCGCTGGCAACGCTGGCGCTATCGGCCGGGGTTGTTGAGCTGGAGAAGAGGTTCGATTGCAGCTGCGAGCTGCGGGACGGATCCTGGCGGGCATCGTTTAATAATCTGGCCAGATCGTCGCTGAGATAAGGACGCATGGCCGTCAGGTCGTTATTCCGGTGCTGGATCTGATAATCGTAGAATTTCTGCGCCACCTCATCCGGCCCACCTTCGACGCAGGCCCCGCTGCGGGTGCCATTATCTTTATAGGCCGGAGTGACGCTGGTACAGGCACTCAGCGCGAGCGCGCACGGGATAATAAAAGCAACGAGTTTGTCGCGCATAATGATTTCCTTATAAGCTCACTACGTTAAAATATCTCTTCAAGCATAGCGTATCGATACAACAATGTGCTTGACTCTCAGAGCTAACACCTTGAACGCAAAAGAAGGACTTTATGATGCAATTTTCAACGACTCCTACCCTCGAAGGGCAACCTATTGTGAAATATTGCGGTGTCGTGACGGGAGAGGCGATCCTTGGCGCGAACGTTTTTCGCGACTTCTTCGCCAGTATCCGCGATATCGTCGGTGGTCGCGCGGGGTCCTATGAAAAAGAGCTGCGCAAGGCGCGGGAGATAGCATTTGGCGAGATGGGCGAGCAGGCAAAAGCGCTGGGCGCCAACGCGGTCGTTGGTATCGATATCGATTATGAGACGGTGGGCAAGGATGGCAGCATGCTGATGGTCACTGTTAGCGGCACGGCGGTACAGACTCGGTGAGGATGCGCCATGGCCTGAGTGTCGCGCTGCTAACGCTGCTGCTGGTGGGATGCGCGGCAGAAAAGGGGATTATTGACCGCGATGGTTACCAACTCGATACTCGCCATCCGGCGCAGGCCGCCTATCCGAGAGTGAAAATATTAGTCATCCACTACACCGCCGATGACTTTGATGTTTCCCTGGCGACCCTGACGGACAATCAGGTCAGCTCTCACTACCTGATCCCTCAGCAACCGCCGCTGTATCAGGGCAAACCGCGGATCTGGCAACTGGTGCCGGAACAAGATTTGGCCTGGCATGCGGGGATTAGCTTCTGGCGCGGCAGTACGCGCATTAACGATACTTCGATCGGCATTGAACTGGAGAACCGCGGCTGGCAGAAAAACGCGGGAGTGAAAAGCTTTACACCGTTCAATCCGGCACAGATTAATGCACTGATTCCACTGGCAAAAGATATTATTTCCCGCTACCACATTGCGCCGCAAAACGTGGTTGCCCACGCCGATATTGCCCCACAGCGTAAGGACGATCCCGGGCCGTTGTTCCCATGGCGGCAACTGGCGGAGCAGGGTATTGGCGCATGGCCGGATGCCGGTCGGGTGGCGTTTTATCTGCACGGTCGGCCGTCGTATCAAGCGGTTGATAGCGCAGATCTGCTGGATACGCTCTCTCGCTATGGCTATCAGGTCACGCCGGAGATGACCCCGGCGCAACAGAAACGGGTCATTATGGCCTTTCAGATGCACTTTCGCCCGGCGCGCTGGGATGGCGTCGCCGATGCTGAAACCCAGGCCATCGCCGATGCGCTGCTGGAAAAGTATGGTCAGGGATAACCTGAGGCTAGCGGTGTAATTTCCCGTGGTCCTTTAGCCAGGCGGCGGTGCGAATAATACCGTCATCCAGCGTAATCACGGGTTGATAACCCAGCTCTTGCTGAGCGCGGGAGATATCAAGGGTAAAATCAAAGTTCAGCTTGGAGACGCCGTAGTGGGTAAAGGCGGGTTCCTTGGCGGACTTATTGCCAAAATGCTCCATACTGCGGGCGATAATATCCAGCATCGGGTAGGGTACTGAGCGGATCCGACATTTAATGCCCAGTTCATCAATCAGCTTCTGCACGATGCTGTTCAGCGTACGCGGTTCGCCGTTGGTGATATTCCAGGCGCGGCCGGAGGGCAAATGATCGCACTGCGGCTGGCTGGCGAGCCACATCGCGTGTACCGCATTCTCATAATAGGTCATATCCACCAGCGCGCCGCCGCCGCGTGGCAGCAGGACGCTACCGTAGTGCTGCATCATTTGCGCCAGGCGAGGAATAAACACTTTATCATGGGGGCCGAACAGGCTCTGCGGACGCAGAATGGTAAAGCGGGTGTTGGGGTTTGCCTGGGCCAGCAGATGAATGACCTCTTCACTGGCCGCCTTGCTGCGGGCAAATTCATTGGCGAAACGCTGCGGACGGAAATCTTCCTGCACATCGCGGTGATGGTGATAATCAAAATAGAGCGACGGGGAGGAGATATGAACGAAATTACGTACCCCCCAGGCAACGGCCCACTCTCCAAGACGGCGGGTAGCCCGCACGTTAGCGAGATCAAAAGCCTGCTGTGTACCCCAGGGAGAGGTAAAGCTTGAACAGTGCCACAGGGTATCGATACCGGCGAGCATCACTTTGGCCTGTGAAGAAACCAGCTCGGTTAAATCAGCAGGCACAAACTCGGCGCCCATTTTGCTCAGAAGCTTGCCCATTGCTTCATTACGCCCGGTGGCTCTGACGCTGATGCCTTGATGACGCAGATATTCCACCGCGTTGCGGCCTAATCCGCTGGTCGCGCCGGTAACCAGTACCTTCATATCAACCTACTGTCCCAGAAAAGAATTTCGTGCGCATTTTTCCGTGATTCTCCTCATGATGCAATGAGAATGATGAAAGAATGCCACACATACTGCCTATTTGCCTGTGATTTGTTCGGCCATCCGGGCAATGCGTCGCGCCATGCCGCGAAAGATAAACAGGTGCGCCGGGATCATCAGCAGCCAATAGAACAGCCCGGGCATGCCGTGAGGATGCCACCAGGCGCGGACATCCAGCTCGCGGCGATCGCCTTTATCTCTTAGCGTAAAACTCAGGCGTCCCAGACCGGGCGCTTTCATACCGAATAATAAGGCTAGCTGCTTTTCCGGCTCGACGATAATGACCTTCCAGCTGTCCACCGTATCTCCGGTTTGCAGGTTGGCGCGTTCGGGACGACCTTTCGCCAGCCGGTGGCCGACCAGCAGATCCATCGCCCCGCGGATCTGCCACAGAATGTTGCCAAAGAAGTAACCCTCTTTGCCGCCGATTTGATTGACCACCTGCCACAGCGCCGCCGTGCTGGCATGGGTGCTGACCGTACAACCGGCCTGTTTAGGGTAGTAGCCATACTCCGGTCGCCAGCGGGCAAACGCCTGTGCGTCATAGCCCCAGTCGCTGGAGTTCGCCAGCTGTTCTTCGTCTTTTAACGTGCAGCGCACCGCCTCATCAAAGGAGATAAGCGTCTGGGGGATCAGCGCTCGCAGGGCGCGATCGTCGGCGATCAGATCGTGCTTTAGCCCCTGAATCAATGCCCGAGCGATGGTGGGAGGAACGGAGGTAATCACATTGAGAAACCACACCGAAATCCAGCGGGTGGGAAACGGAATCGGGATTAACAGGCGATGTTTGCCGCTCACCCCCATAAAGCGAGTGAACTGCTGTTGGTAACTTAATACTTCTGGTCCGGCGGCTTCCAGTACACGATGAGCGCTGGCTGGATGGTGCAGTAACTGCACCAGATAATAGAGCAGGTTTTCCAGCGCCACAGGCGTCGTCCGTGAGCGAACCCAGCGCGGTGGTGTCAGGACCGGCAGGTTGTAGACCATATCTCGCATCACTTCGAAAGCGGCGGAACCGGCGCCGATGATAATTCCCGCCCGCAGTTCGGTGACCGGTACGGCGGACTGCCGCAGAATGTCGGCGGTGATTTGCCTGGCGCGCAGATGATCCGATTGTTCCGCTTCCGGCGCCT
The DNA here is from genome assembly GCF_039594335.1 of Raoultella sp. Classification (NCBI taxonomy): domain Bacteria; kingdom Pseudomonadati; phylum Pseudomonadota; class Gammaproteobacteria; order Enterobacterales; family Enterobacteriaceae; genus Klebsiella; species Raoultella sp. Next base: position 50,023 of record NZ_JBCNNS010000002.1, on the reverse strand, counting down.
GCAGGGAACTGAGAAAAATCAGCTGCCGGACCGACGTGACGCGCAGAGCATCGCGAACGTTGACCGCGACCCGGCGTTCGTGCGCAATAAAGTCACCGCCTTCGCCCATTCCGTGCACCAGATAGTACACGGTATCTACCTGCGCCAACAGGGCGGACAGACCCTGCGGTTGGTTAAGATCGAGCGGATGGTAGCTTACGCCCGGGAGATTGAGTTTCTGCAGCCTGTCGACATGGCGTGCCGCTGCTAGCACCGGGTAACCCTGTTCGCTTAATGCCTGCACCAGATGCTGGCCGATATAGCCGCTGGCGCCGAGCACCAGAATTCGTTGCGACACGCCGGGCTCCTTAGCGCTGCAAAAATGCCTGCCAGTGACCGACGACGTCCGCAAGCTGCTGGCGGCTGACATCCAGATGAGTCACCAGGCGCACGATTGGCGAAGCATTAATCAGTACGCCGCGCTGCTGCATAAATGCGCCCAGTGCTTCGGCGTGTTCTTCCCCCACGCGGACAAACAACATGTTGGTATCATGCCGGGTCACATCGGCGCCGATTGCGCTGAGCTGCCCGGCCATCCACGCCGCATTGTCGTGGTCCTCTTTTAACCGTTGGACGTTGTTTTGCAGGGCGTAGAGCCCTGCCGCCGCCAGAATACCGGCCTGGCGCATGCCGCCGCCGACCATTTTCCGCCAGCGGGTGGCGCGGCGAATGTACTCGTGGCTACCGACCAGCAGCGAGCCGACCGGCGTACCCAGCCCTTTAGAAAGACAAATAGTAAAAGAATCGCAATATTGAGCGATATCCCGCAGTTCACAATCGTATTCCATGACCGCATTAAAGATCCGCGCGCCGTCAACGTGCAGCGCCAGATTGTGCTGGCGGGTGAATTGCCAGGCGTCTTTGAGATAGTCGCGCGGCAGAACCTTACCGTTGTGAGTGTTTTCAAGGCTCAGCAGGCGAGTCGGAGCAAAGTGGATATCGTCAGGTTTAATCTTCGCGGCGACTTTCTCCAGCGGCAGAGTGCCATCAGCGGCGGCGTCGATTGGCTGCGGCTGGATGCTACCCAGCACTGCCGCTCCCCCCGCTTCATACAGATAGTTATGCGCGCCCTGGCCAACAATATACTCTTCGCCGCGCTGGCAGTGGCTCAGCAGGCCGACCAGGTTAGCCTGGGTGCCTGTGGGCAGGAACAGCGCGGCTTCTTTAGCGGCCAGCTGTGCGGCGTAACGCTGAAGTTCATTTACCGTCGGGTCGTCACCATACACGTCGTCTCCGACCGGCGCAGCCATCATCGCCTCCAGCATGGCGGGTCCTGGGCGGGTTACGGTATCACTGCGTAAATCTATCACGGCATTTCCTTCTGGGTAGATCATCCCTCAGGCGGCTGCTGTGGCGCACCTTTTCTGACCCCGGCGACAGGCGTGCTGCTGTCGTCGGGGGGATTCCCGGGCGCGCCGCATCACGGCATCAGGCATGATTTCAGGGATTAACTAAAAGAATGTTTTACCTGAGCCAGTTGGTTTTCGCCAGTTCGATTACCTCATCGCCGCGTCCGCTGATAATGGCGCGCAGCATGTACAAACTAAATCCTTTGGCCTGCTCCAGTTTGATCTGGGGGGGAATGGCCAGTTCCTCTTTGGCGACGACAACATCCACCAGGACCGGGCCATCGGTACTAAACGCGGTCTGTAACGCGCTATCAACTTCGTCGGCTTTTTCGACGCGGATCCCTGTGATCCCGCAGGCTTCAGCAATGCGGGCGAAATTGGTGTCGTGCAATTCGGTGCCGTCGGTCAGATAGCCCCCGGCTTTCATTTCCATTGCCACGAAGCCAAGGACGCTATTATTAAAAATGATAATTTTCACCGGCAACTTCATCTGCGCCAGCGAGAGGAAGTCGCCCATCAACATGCTGAAACCGCCGTCGCCGCACATCGCCACCACCTGGCGATCCGGCGCTGTCGCCTTGGCGCCAATCGCCTGCGGCATGGCGTTAGCCATCGAACCGTGGTTAAACGACCCAAGCAGGCGGCGCCTGCCGTTCATTTTCAGATAGCGGGCGGCCCAGACGGTTGGCGTTCCGACGTCACAGGTGAAAATCGCGTCGTCGGCGGCAAAGTGGCTGATCTGCTGCGCCAGATACTGCGGATGAATCGCTTTGTCGCTTGGTTTCGCCAGATCATCGAGCCCTTTACGCGCTTCGCGATAGTGTTCGAGGGCTTTATCCAGAAACGTGCGGTCGGTTTTCTCTTCCAGATGCGGCAGCAACGCGCCGAGCGTGGATTGAATATCGCCGACCAGCGCCATATCGACTTTGCTGTGGGCGCCGATGCTGCCGGGGTTGATATCAATCTGGATGATTTTAGCGTCGGTGGGGTAGAAGGCCCGGTAGGGGAACTGGGTACCCAGCAGCACCAGGGTATCGGCATTCATCATGGTATGGAAACCCGAGGAGAAGCCAATCAGTCCGGTCATCCCGACATCATAGGGGTTGTCATACTCAACGTGCTCTTTACCACGCAGGGCATGGACGACAGGGGCTTTTAATTTCGCGGCAAATTCGACCAGCTCTGCGTGCGCGCCAGCACAGCCGCTGCCGCACAGCAGGGCGATATTGCTGGAATAGCGCAGTACCTGCGCCAGCTTTTTGATCTCTTCCTCCGGCGGCGTGACCGTTGGCAGCGGCGCGGCGTACCAGTGCGTGCTGGCGTTCTCCGGCGCGGCTTTCAGCGCCACGTCGCCAGGCAGCACCACCACCGATACGCCACGGTTAATCACCGCTTTACGCATCGCGATGGCCAGCACCTGCGGAATTTGCTCTGGCGTGGAGACCAGCTCGCAATAGTGGCTGCATTCACGGAACAACTCCTGCGGATGAGTTTCCTGGAAATAGCCGCTGCCGATTTCACTGGAGGGGATATGGGCGGCGATGGCTACCACGGGAACATGGTTGCGATGGCAGTCAAAAAGGCCGTTAATGAGATGGAGGTTACCCGGGCCGCACGAACCGGCGCACACTGCCAGTTTTCCGGTTAACTGCGCTTCGGCGCCTGCCGCAAAGGCGGCGACTTCTTCATGTCGGGTGGGCATCCAGGCAATGGTGCCCATTCGGTTCAGGCTATCGCTCAGTCCGTTGAGTGAATCGCCGGTGACACCCCAGATGCGTTTTACGCCGGCCTGTTCAAGTGTTTTTGCTATGTATGCCGCCACGGTTTGCTTCATGGTTCTCCATCTCCTTTTTGTGATAACGCCTACAAGCTTAGATGAAACTGACCGTTCCGCCCGCTAATCCCCCTCATTTTTTGCTGGTTTTATTGTTGGTAAATCCTGCATATTGTGTCAACACACCAGATGTTAAACAGGAATCATTTCAAATGGTTAAAAATCTGTTAAATGATGTTAATAAAATGCTTTCACATGATGATGTCGGCAAACTCTTGTTACGACTTGCGGTGGGCGGGCTGATGCTGTTTCACGGGCTGCATAAGCTTTTTGCTGGCGTGGACGGCATTAGCGGCATGCTGGTGGCTAAAGGATTGCCCGGTTTTATCGCGTACGGCGTACTGGTGGGGGAGGTCGTTGCGCCTTGTCTGCTGATTCTGGGGATCCTTACCCGCCCGGCGGCGCTGGTGCTGGCGTTTACGATGATCGTGGCGTGGCTGATGGTGGGCATGGGCGAAACCGGGTCGTTGGATAAAACCGGGGCCTGGGCAATTGAGAGCCTGGTCTATTTCTTTATGGGGGCGCTGGCGATTGCCTGTCTTGGGGCGGGACGTTTCTCTGTGGCGGCAAATTCGGTCTGGCGGTGAATATTGCCGGAGCGTAGCGTAAACGCTTTTCCGGCCTACAGCTCCTTGCGTAGGTCGGAAAAACGCCACGTCATCCGGCAATAGGGGGTTAAGCCAGTACCAGATCTCCCTGCGGGTAGCAGGAGCATGCCAGTACGTAGCCGTCAGCGATTTCTGCATCGCTCAGCGTCATAGTGCTGCTGACCGTGTAATCGCCGGAAACCACTTTGGTTTTGCAGCCGCCGCATACGCCTGCGCGACAGGCGATGGCCACCGGCACCTGGTTGCTTTCCAGCGCCTCCAGCAGCGTGGTGCCGACCGGCGCATAAAACGCCTTCGCCGGCTGCAGTTTGCTGAACTTCAGTCCATCGGTGGCCGCTTGTGCAACCGGCGTAAAGAATTTCTCTTTAAAGAAGCGGGTCACGCCAAGCGCGGTTATTTCCTGTCCGACCCAATCCATATAAGGTGCAGGTCCGCAGGCCATTACCGTACGGGCTGCGAGGTCCGGCACGCTGTTCAGTAATTCCGTGGTCAGACGCCCGGCGACAAAACCATGGGTGGCGTTGTTTTCCGCCACCAGCGTCACCGGATACTGCCGCCACTCATCGGCGAAAATCACATCCTGAGGCGAACGAACATTGTAAATCACCTGCACATCGGCCTGTGGACGATATTTTGCCAGCCAGCGGCGCATTGACATAATCGGCGTAACGCCGCAGCCGGCAGCCAACATCAGGAACTTGTCTTCCGCTTTATTTTCACAGGTGAACTCACCCATCGCGTCGGACAGCCAGAGATAATCACCGCGTTTGAGGTCACGGGTCAGCCACTGTGAGCCTGCACCCTCGTCAATCTGGCGAACGGTCAGCGTAATGTATTCGCTGACCCCTGGTGTTGAGGAGAGGGTATAGGCGCGCAGCGTTTCCGCTGAATGACGTACGCTCACTAGCGCGTACTGCCCGGCGCGGTACGAATAATAATCGTGACACAGCAGTGAAATTGTCCAGACATCCGGCGTTTCCTGATGGATGTGATGAACCTGCATCCGCCACGGGCACTGATGGGTTGGCATGGTCATTCTCTTATCCTTATGCGCTCAACAGCTGCTGCATGTCTTGTTCGACGGTGGTCACTGAACGCAGGCCGAACTTCTCATTGAGAATTGCCAGCAGGTCCGGCGTAAAGAAGCCCGGGGCGGTTGGGCCGGTCACGATGTTCTTTACCCCCAGAGAAAGCAGAGTCAGCAGAATAACAATCGCTTTTTGCTCAAACCAGGAGAGTACCAGTGAGAGCGGGAGATCGTTCACGCCGCAGCCCAGTTTCTCTGCAAGGGTGACCGCCAGAATAATCGCCGAGTAGGCATCGTTGCACTGACCTGCATCCACCAGGCGCGGCAAACCTTCGATATCGCCGAACTCCAGCTTGTTGAAACGGTATTTACCGCAGGCCAGGGTCAGGATCAGGCAGTCGTCCGGTACACTGGTGGCGAAATCAGTGAAGTAGTTACGTTCACCGCGCGCGCCGTCGCAGCCGCCAACCAGGAAGATATGGCGCAGTTTTTCACGGCTTACCAGGTCGATCAGGGTATCCGCGGCGCCCAGCAGCGTCTGGCGACCGAAGCCGACGGTGATCGGGTGGGGAATTTCGCTGTACGGGAAGCCTGCCATCTGCTGTGCCTGAGTAATAACCGCAGCAAAATTATCTCCTTCAATGTGCTTGACACCCGGCCAGCCGACAATGCTGCGCGTCCAGATACGGTCATCATAGGCGCCAACGGTCGGGTCGATAATGCAGTTCGAAGTCATCACGATAGGCCCCGGGAAGCGGGCAAATTCTACCTGCTGATTTTGCCAGCCGCTGCCGTAGTTACCGATCAGATGTTTGAATTTACGCAGCTCCGGATAGCCGTGCGCCGGCAGCATTTCACCGTGGGTATAGACGTTGACGCCGGTGCCTTCGGTTTGTTGCAGCAGACTGTAGAGATCTTTCAGGTCGTGACCGGAGATCAGGATGCACTTGCCTTCGCTCGCTTTGACATTGACCTGAGTCGGGGTCGGGTGGCCATATTTAGTGGTTTCACCGGCATCCAGAATGCTCATCACTTTGAAGTTCATCTGGCCGATTTCCATTGAGCACTCCAGCAGAGCGTTCAGATCGGCAGGCCAGGTACCCAGCCATGCCATGATTTTGTGGTACTGCGCATAGATGTCATTGTCGTACTGACCGAGAACGTGCGCGTGCTCCATATAGGCCGCTGCGCCTTTCAGTCCGTACAGGCAGAGCAAACGCAGGCCAAGAATGTTCTCGCCAATAGCCGCTTTGTCTTTGTTGGGGGGAAATTCCGCCGCCTGACGCTGCAGGTCGCCGGGATCGTCGCTTACCAGCTGTAGGTCGGCCATCGGATTATCGACGCCGACGGTCGCATCCACGCTCAGGCACTGTGCTTTCAGCGCGTCGCGCATGGCAATAGCCTCACGCGTGTAGCCAGCAATACGCGGAGAGTCGAAGTTAACGTTGGTCAGCGTGGAGAAAAATGCGCGTGGGGCAAAATTATCAACATCATGATTGATGATGCCATATTCACGGGCCTTGACTGCCCATGCAGACAGACCTTGTAGGGAAGCAATCAGCAGATCCTGGAGATCGGACGTTTCTGCCGTTTTACCGCACATACCCTGCGCGTAAGAGCAGCCGTTGCCTGCCGGGGTACGGATGGTTTGTTCACATTGCACACAAAACATGATCACACCTTTTAAAGTTATATTTAAAATGCATGTTTAAGGTTATGCCTGCAAAGAGTGGGAGAAAAGGTATTTCTGATACAATTTAAAGGGAGATTGATTTAGCGCAAATTTGGCAGCGACAGATCGCTGCCACGAGAGACAATTCAACAGCAGGGTGATGCTCCTCCGGGACCGTAGCGAATACTGTCTCCGGGGGCAGAGTAAGTGCGCTGAGTGCTTCAGGCCGAGAAGAGGGCGATCAGCACCGGTACCAGCAGGCTCAGAACAAAACCGTGGACAATGGCGGCAGGGACAATCTCGACGCCGCCGGAACGCTGTAAAACCGGTAGGGTAAAGTCCATTGAGGTGGCACCGCACAACCCTAACGCCGTGGAGCGGCTGCGGCGAACCAGTCCGGGGATCAGCATGATGGCCAGCAGCTCACGGGAAAGGTCGTTGAAGAATGCGGCGCTGCCGATGACCGGCCCGAAGGATTCAGTCATCAGGATCCCGGAGAGCGAATACCAGCCGAACCCGGAGGCCATTGCCAGGCCGGTCTTCAGCGGCAGGTCGAGAATAAAGGCGTTAATCACGCCGCCGGCTAATGAACTCAAGGTGACGACCACCGCCACAATCATGCCGCGACGATTAAGCACAATTTGACGCAAGGTCATTCCGTTATTACGCAGCTGAATTCCAATCAGCAACAGCAGGAAGATCAGCGTATATTCGCTCGCCTCGGTGGCATGCTGTAAAAATGACAAACCGCTCAGGCCAATCAGGAAACCAATAAGCACCACGCCGCACAGCTGCAGGGATTCCATTGCCATTGCGACACGGGAAGGTAATTTCTCCTGCCGGTGCTGGTGGCGCCACGGTATTTTCTGCTCGAGCCACATTAATGCGGCAATATTACACAGCAGAATAACAATGACGCTGACCACAGCATAATGAAGAATGGACAGCAGGTTGCTGGATAAATTGTCGAGGAAGGCGAGACTAATCCCCATAAAAAAGAGGATAACGTAGACAATCCAGCTCAACAGGCGCGCGATAAGTTTTAGTGCTGAAGAGTGACGCAGAGGAATAAGGTAGCCGACAATCAATGGCAGCAGAATGATTAATAATCCCGAAAACATGAACGATCTGGTCCTTGCTGAATGAGGTGAGCGCCACTGACACTACCCAAATAAGAGAACCGAGTAAAGCTGTGCCTGAAAAGAAAGGCCCGGCTTCGCCGGGCCTTGCGTGAAACCCGATAAATGGTTAATCGCGTTTTTCCAGCAGCGTGCGATACAGAACGCCGCCCAGAATACCGCCGATAACGGGCATCACCCAGAATAACCACAGCTGTTGCAGCGCCCAGCCGCCCTGGAAGATCGCCACCGCGGTGCTTCGCGCCGGGTTAACAGAGGTATTGGTGACCGGAATGCTGATCAGGTGGATTAAGGTCAGCGCCAGACCAATCGCAATGGGGGCAAAGCCGGTCGGCGCGTTTTTATCTGTTGCACCATGAATCACCAGCAGGAAGCCACAGGTCAGGACAATTTCAATAACAATGGCGGACAACATGGAATAGCCGCCTGGCGAGTGTTCCCCGAAGCCGTTGGAAGCAAAGCCGCTGGCTGCGACATCAAAACCGGCTTTACCACTGGCAACCACATACAAAACCGCAGCAGCAATAATACCGCCAACAACCTGAGCGATAATATAGCCAATCACGTCTTTCGCCGGGAAACGACCACCGGCCCACAGGCCTAAAGTGACCGCCGGGTTTAAGTGTCCACCGGAAATATGACCGACGGCAAATGCCATGGTTAATACAGTTAAACCGAAGGCCAAAGCGACCCCGGCAAATCCAATCCCCAGCGCCGGGAAGGCTGCGGCGAGCACTGCGCTACCGCACCCACCAAACACAAGCCAGAATGTACCAAAACATTCCGCTGCTAATTTTCTGAACATAACCACCTCAAAAGAATAATGTAAATGGGCACCTGTTTTTGTGCCGTTCTTTATTTATCGATGTAAACGATGACGATAAAAATAAAACGCCGCTATTTTATGGACGATCGTCATCCTGCGGCTAGCTAAATAACTAGATATAATTTGATTTAGGGCAATGTGATCTTAATCCTTGCATCATTGTCGATTGCAGAAAAACGGAGAGCAAAAATAATAAAGCTAACCATTTTAGCGGATGAATTATTTTCAAAATAAATAGTATGATTAATAATCATAACCTGCACATTATCATTCATCGGCCGCAGCAGCGTTTGGACCGGCAGTGTCATGTTGACGCATGTATCGCTATACTGCTGATTATTGAAGGAGAAAGTTGGTACTGAGCGGAGGAGATATGCATCTTGAGCGGGTAGAAATCGTCGGTTTTCGCGGTATCAATCGTTTATCGTTGATGCTGGAGCAAAATAACGTTCTGATCGGCGAGAATGCATGGGGTAAATCCAGCTTGCTGGATGCGCTGACGCTACTGCTTTCGCCGGAGTTCGAGCTCTATCACTTCGTTCGCGATGATTTCTGGTTTCCGCCGGGCGATGTTCAGGGGCGTGAACATCATCTGCATATCATTTTGACCTTCCGCGAGAATGAGCCAGGCCATCATCGGGTGCGCCGTTTTCGTCCTCTGAGTGATTGCTGGGTGCCCTGCGAGGACGGCTATCAGCGCATTTTTTATCGCCTTGAAGGCGAGCTGACTGATGACGATAGCGTTATGACGCTGCGTAGCTTTATCGACAGTAGCGGCGAGGCGCTGGCGCTGGACGATATTGACGAAATGGTGTGCCATCTGGTGCGGCTAATGCCGGTTTTGCGCCTGCGTGATGCGCGCTTTATGCGGCGGATTCATAATGATGCCGTCCCGCACTCCCCGCAGATTGAGATAACCGCTCGCCAGCTGGATTTTCTCTCCCGCGAGCTGGTGAGTCACCCGCAAAATTTAACCGATAGTCAGATACGCCAGGGACTGTCGGCGATGGTGCAACTCCTGGAACACTATTTTGCCGAGCAGAGTAGCGCGCAATCCCGTCATCGCCTGATGCGGCGTCACTCGCATGATGAACAGCGCAGCTGGCGTTACCTGGATATTATCAACCGGATGATTGATAAGCCCGGCGGCCGTAGCCATCGGGTGATCCTGCTGGGTCTGTTTTCAACCCTGCTCCAGGCAAAAGGCACGGTGAGGCTCGACCGCGACGCGCGGCCTCTGCTGTTGATTGAAGACCCGGAAACACGTCTGCATCCGATTATGCTGTCGGTCGCCTGGCATTTACTGAATTTGCTGCCGTTGCAGCGTGTCACCACCACCAATTCCAGCGAACTCCTGTCGTTGACGCCGGTGGAACACGTGTGCCGACTGGTGCGCGAATCCTCGCGCGTATCGGCCTGGCGGCTTGGGCCGGGGGGCATGAATGCGGAAGACAGCCGACGCATTGCTTTTCACATTCGCTTTAACCGCTCATCCTCACTGTTTGCCCGCTGCTGGCTGCTGGTTGAAGGGGAGACCGAGACCTGGGTGATTAACGAACTGGCCCGGCAGTGCGGACACCATTTTGATGCTGAAGGGATCAAGGTTATTGAGTTTGCTCAGTCGGGCCTGAAGCCGCTGATCAAATTTGCCCGTCGGATGGGGATTCAATGGCACGTGCTGGTCGATGGCGATGAGGCGGGGAAAAAGTATGCGGCGACGGTTCGTAGCCTGCTCAACGATGACCGCGATCTTGAGCGCGATCACCTGACCACGCTTCCGGCTCTGGACATGGAACACTTTATGTATCGCCAGGGCTTTAACGATGTTTATCATCGGGTGGCGCAGCTACCGGCAAATGTGCCGATGAATATACGACGGGTGATTACCAAGGCGATTCACCGCTCGTCAAAACCGGATCTGGCCATTGAGGTGGCGATGGAGGCCGGTCGTCGCGGTGTGGAGTCGGTGCCGATGCTGCTGAAAAAAATGTTCTCCCGCGTGCTGTGGTTGGCGCGTGGCCGCGCAGATTAAACGTGGCGACAATAAAATGATTCAAATTTAGCGTTATGTTTTTCCCCTCTGCGGATAGAATCAGTACCTGGCTCTGCGAGTTAAAACATCAGGAATTTTTATGAAACTCAATGGAAAACGCAGGAAAGTCTGGTGGCTGCTGCTTGTTGTTGTTCTGGCGCTGGCCTTCTGGGGATGGCAGATACTGAATGCGCCGCTGCCGCAGTATCAGACATTAGTGGTGCGTAAAGGCGATTTACAGCAGAGCGTGCTGGCTACTGGCAAACTGGACGCCCTGCGTAAAGTCGATGTCGGGGCGCAGGTGAGCGGACAGTTAAAAACGCTGCGCGTCAATATCGGCGACAAGGTCCAGAAGGATCAACTGCTGGGGGTGATTGACCCCGAGCAGGCGCAAAACCAGATTAAAGAAGTCGATGCGACGCTGATGGAACTGCGCGCCCAGCTGAATCAGGCTCGCGCCGAACGCCAGCTTGCAGCGGTCACTCTCGCCCGCCAGCAGCAACTGGCCCAACGTCAGCTGGTTTCCCGCCAGGAGCTGGATACCGCAGCGACGGATTTGGCGGTGAAAGAGGCGCAGATCGGTACCATTGAAGCGCAGATAAAGCGTAACCAGGCGACGTTGGATACCGCTAAAACCAACCTCGACTATACGCGGATTCTGGCGCCGATGTCCGGTGAAGTGACGCAAATCACCACCCTGCAGGGGCAAACGGTGATTGCCGCCCAGCAGGCGCCCAACATTCTGACCCTCGCCGATCTCAGTACGATGCTGGTCAAAGCTCAGGTATCTGAGGCGGATGTGATTCACCTTCGTCCGGGGCAAAAAGCCTGGTTTACCGTACTTGGCGACCCGCTGACCCGCTACGAGGGGCGGCTGAAAGATATTTTACCCACGCCGGAAAAAGTCAACGACGCCATTTTCTATTATGCCCGCTTTGAAGTGCCGAATCCGCAGGGGATCCTGCGTCTGGAAATGACGGCCCAGGTGCATATTCAGATGGCGGAAGTAAAAAATGTTATCACCATCCCGCTCAGCGCGCTGGGCGATGCTGTCGGCGATAACCGTTACCATGTCCGTCTGCTGCGCAATGGCGAAGTGAAAGAGCGCGAAGTGGCTATCGGCGCGCGCAACGACACCGATGTAGTGGTGGTGAAAGGGCTGGATGAAGGCGATGAGGTGATCGTCGGCGAAAGTCGTACCGGGACGGCAAAATGACGGCGTTGCTGGAACTGCGTGATATCCGCCGTAGCTACCTCTCCGGCGGCGGCAGTGTTGAGGTGCTTAAAGGCGTGACGCTGAGCATTGCCGCCGGTGAAATGGTGGCGATTGTCGGTGCATCGGGTTCAGGAAAATCGACGCTGATGAACATTCTCGGCTGCCTCGATAAACCGACTAGTGGTAGCTACCACGTTGCCGGAACCGATGTGTCCTTACTCAGTGGTGATGCGCTGGCCCGGCTGCGACGGGAACATTTTGGCTTTATTTTCCAGCGTTACCATCTGCTCTCGCACCTGACGGCAGCGCAGAACGTCGAAGTCCCGGCGGTGTATGCCGGGACCGAGCGACGAGAACGGCTGGCCCGGGCGCACGATTTGCTGGTACGGCTTGGTCTGGGAGATAGAGCGGAATATCAACCGTCGCAGCTCTCTGGCGGCCAGCAGCAGCGGGTCAGTATCGCCCGCGCTCTGATGAATGGCGGAGAGGTGATTCTGGCCGATGAGCCGACTGGCGCACTGGACAGCCGCTCGGGTGAAGAGGTCATGGCTATTCTGCACCAGTTGAAAGCGCAGGGGCATACGGTGATTATCGTCACTCATGATCCGCAGGTGGCGGCACAGGCCGAGCGGATCATTGAGATCCACGATGGGGAAATTGTACGTAACCCGCCGGCGAAAAAACCGGCAGGCGGCGGGCTGGCCCGATTGTCAGGCGGGGAAGAGCCTTCCGCGTGGCGCCAGTTTACCAGCGGTTTTCGTGAAGCGTTGGTCATGGCATGGCGGGCGATGGCGGCGAACAAAATGCGCACGCTGTTGACCATGCTCGGCATCATTATTGGCATCGCGTCGGTGGTGTCGATCGTGGTGGTGGGCGATGCGGCGAAACAGCTGGTGCTGGCGGATATTCGCGCGATTGGCACCAATACCATTGATGTTTATCCCGGTAAAGATTTTGGCGATGACGATCCCCGCTATCAGCAGGCGCTGAAATATGACGATCTGCTGGCCATTCAGAAGCAGCCCTGGGTGAGTTCGGCGACGCCCGCGGTGTCAAAAAGCCTGCGTCTGCGTGCCGACAACATTGATGTTGCCGCCAGTGCGGAAGGGGTCGGGCCACAATATTTTAATGTCTACGGCATGACCTTTAGCGAAGGCAATACGTTTAACGCGTTGCAGCTCAACAGTCGGGCGCAGGTGGTGGTGTTGGATAGCAACACGCGTCGCCAGCTGTTTCCGCATAAAGCGCGGGTTGTTGGGGAGATAATCCTCGTCGGTAATATGCCGGCGACAATCGTCGGCGTAGCGGATGAGAAGCAGTCGATGTTCGGCAGCAGCAAAATCCTGCGCGTCTGGCTGCCGTACACCACCATGGCCGGAAGAGTGATGGGGCAATCGTGGCTCAATTCCATTACCGTTCGCGTACGGGAAGGGTATGACAGTGCTGCCGCCGAACAACAACTGCTGCGTTTGCTTGAGCTGCGCCATGGCAAAAAAGATGTTTTTACCTGGAATATGGACAGCATCTTGAAAACGGCGGAACGGACCACACATACATTACAGCTGTTTCTGACTTTGGTGGCGGTGATTGCGCTGGTGGTGGGCGGGATCGGCGTCATGAATATCATGCTGGTGTCGGTGACCGAACGAACGCGTGAAATCGGGATTCGGATGGCGGTCGGGGCGCGGGCCAGTGACGTACTTCAGCAGTTTCTGATTGAGGCTGTTTTGGTCTGTCTGGTCGGCGGCGCGCTGGGTGTGACGTTATCGCTGATGATCGCGGTTGTTCTGCAGCTGTTTTTACCCGGGTGGGAGATCGGTTTTTCTCCGCTGGCGCTGCTGACGGCGTTTTTGTGTTCGACGCTAACCGGCGTGCTGTTTGGTTGGTTGCCGGCGAGAAACGCCGCACGACTCGATCCGGTGGATGCGCTGGCCCGCGAGTAGAAACAAAAAAATGCCAGTCAGAAGGACTGGCATTTTACTGGCAGGATGTACACAATGAAGCAAAAGAGTTATGCAGCCGCTTCCGCTTCCACAGGAACAATCACACTGGCGTGATTGCCTTTCGGTCCCTGGTGAACATCAAACCGAACGGCTTGCCCGGCTTTTAGCGTTCTGTAACCATCCATCTGGATGGTGGAGTAATGGGCGAAAATGTCTTCGCCGCCGCCCTCAGGGCAAATAAAACCGAACCCTTTGGCATTGTTGAACCACTTAACAGTACCCATTTCCATACTTCGACATCCTTCGTAAATCTTTATAGGTAAGATGGAATGAACCGGTGGTGGAGTGACGAGTTGTGCAAATGCTCGCCAAATCTCGCCAGTACAATTTAGAGAAATACGGAAATGCGTCAAGCAATTGACGGTAGTAGGAGGCGAAAAATGCGTCAAAATTTGAAGCAGTTAACGCTATTGCCAGGGAATGTGACAGACATCGCGGATGGAAGTAATAGATGATAGTTATCTATGTTCTATTGTAGATTTGCGATATGCATAGCCTCTGGTCATCGACAGGCCGCCGCCTGTTGGCAACAGCAACCGATGATGAATACTGACGATGAGTAAGAGAGATTGGCTGGATTTCGATCAGCTTGTAGAAGACGAAGTTCGTAATGAGCTTAAACCACCATCTATGTATAAAGTGATATTGCTCAATGATGACTACACTCCAATGGAGTTTGTTATTGACGTGTTACAAAAATTCTTTTCTTATGATGTAGAACGTGCAACGCAACTGATGCTGACGGTTCACTATCAAGGTAAAGCGATTTGTGGTGTATTTACCGCAGAAGTGGCGGAGACCAAAGTCGCGATGGTGAATGAATACGCGAAGGAGAACGAGCATCCATTGCTGTGTACGCTAGAGAAAGCCTGAAGACAGGCGTGAAAATTGGGGGAGGTGCCTATGCTCAATCAAGAACTGGAACTCAGTTTAAACATGGCTTTCGCCAGAGCGCGCGAGCACCGTCATGAGTTCATGACCGTCGAGCACTTGCTGCTGGCGCTGCTCAGTAACCCCTCGGCCCGCGAGGCGCTTGAAGCGTGTTCCGTGGACCTGGTGGCACTGCGTCAGGAACTGGAAGCCTTCATCGAGCAGACCACACCCGTTCTGCCCGCCACGGAAGAAGAGCGTGACACCCAGCCAACGCTGAGTTTTCAGCGCGTGCTGCAGCGTGCCGTCTTCCATGTACAATCCTCTGGTCGCAGCGAAGTGACCGGCGCTAACGTTTTGGTCGCTATTTTCAGCGAGCAGGAATCGCAGGCGGCCTATCTGCTGCGTAAACACGAAGTGAGTCGTCTTGACGTCGTCAACTTCATCTCTCACGGAACACGCAAAGACGAGCCGAGCCAGTCTTCCGATAACAGCGGAAGCCAGCCCAGCAACGAAGAGCAAGCAGGCGGGGAGGAACGTATGGAAAACTTCACCACCAATCTTAATCAGCTTGCTCGTGTCGGCGGGATAGATCCGCTGATCGGCCGCGATAAAGAGCTGGAGCGAGCGATTCAGGTGCTATGCCGCCGCCGTAAAAATAACCCGCTGCTGGTGGGGGAGTCCGGTGTGGGTAAAACCGCGATTGCCGAAGGTCTGGCCTGGCGGATCGTGCAGGGTGATGTGCCAGAAATTATGGCCGATTGCACCATCTACTCACTGGATATTGGCTCCCTGCTGGCGGGCACAAAATATCGCGGCGATTTTGAAAAACGCTTCAAAGCGCTGCTTAAGCAGCTTGAGCAGGATACCAACAGCATCCTGTTTATTGATGAAATCCACACCATTATCGGTGCAGGAGCGGCGTCAGGTGGCCAGGTGGATGCCGCCAATCTGATTAAACCGCTGCTCTCCAGCGGTAAGATCCGGGTGATGGGTTCCACAACCTATCAGGAATTCAGCAACATCTTCGAGAAAGACCGGGCGCTGGCTCGTCGCTTCCAGAAGATAGACATTACCGAACCTTCCGTGGAAGAGACGGTGCAGATCATCAATGGCCTGAAGCCGAAGTACGAAGCGCACCACGATGTGCGTTATACGGCGAAAGCAGTGCGTGCGGCGGTGGAGCTGGCGGTGAAATACATTAACGATCGTCATCTGCCGGATAAGGCAATTGACGTCATTGATGAAGCCGGTGCGCGGGCGCGGTTAATGCCGGCCAGCAAACGCAAGAAAACTGTCAATGTTGCGGATATCGAGTCCGTGGTGGCGCGTATCGCCCGGATTCCTGAGAAGAGCGTCTCGCAGAGCGATCGCGATACGCTGAAAAATCTCGGCGATCGCCTGAAAATGCTCGTCTTTGGTCAGGGCAAAGCGATCGAAGCGTTAACCGAAGCGATCAAGATGGCGCGTGCGGGGCTGGGTCATGAACACAAGCCCGTAGGTTCTTTCCTTTTTGCCGGGCCGACCGGGGTCGGGAAAACCGAGGTTACCGTGCAACTGGCGAAAGCGCTGGGCATTGAGCTGCTGCGTTTTGATATGTCCGAATATATGGAACGTCATACCGTCAGCCGTTTAATTGGTGCGCCTCCAGGATACGTTGGTTTCGATCAGGGCGGGCTGCTGACCGACGCGGTGATTAAACATCCGCATGCGGTACTGCTGCTTGATGAGATCGAAAAAGCGCACCCGGACGTCTTTAACCTGCTGTTGCAGGTGATGGATAACGGTACGCTGACCGACAATAACGGTCGCAAGGCGGATTTCCGCAACGTGGTGCTGGTGATGACGACCAACGCCGGCGTGCGTGAGACCGAGCGTAAATCGATTGGTCTTATCCACCAGGACAACAGCCCTGATGCGATGGATGAGATCAAGAAGATCTTTACCCCGGAATTCCGCAACCGTCTCGACAACATTATCTGGTTCGATCATCTGTCCACAACGGTGATCCATCAGGTGGTGGATAAGTTTATCGTTGAGCTGCAGGTTCAGCTGGATCAGAAAGGCGTCTCGCTGGAAGTGAGCCAGGAAGCGCGTGACTGGCTGGCAGAAAAAGGCTACGACCGGGCAATGGGCGCACGTCCGATGGCGCGTGTGATTCAGGATAACCTGAAGAAACCGCTGGCTAACGAACTGCTGTTCGGCTCATTGGTGGACGGTGGACAGGTCACCGTCGCGCTGGATAAAGAGAAGGGCGCGTTGACTTATGACTTCCAGAGCGCGCAGAAGCACAAACCGGAAACGGCACACTAATCCCACTCTGTAATAGCAAAAACCGGCCAGTAGGCCGGTTTTTTTATACCGCTTCTCACTGGCTGCAGATATGAAAAGACCGGGAATCATCCCGGCCTTCAGTATCTGACGCCATGAGGGCGGAAAACTATCAGCGACTACGGAAGACAATGCGGCCTTTGCTCAGGTCGTACGGGGTCAGCTCAACAGTCACTTTGTCGCCCGTCAGAATGCGGATGTAGTTTTTACGCATTTTACCGGAAATATGCGCAGTTACCACGTGACCGTTTTCCAGTTCTACGCGGAACATTGTGTTAGGCAACGTGTCAAGTACGGTGCCCTGCATTTCAATATTGTCTTCTTTGGCCATCTAGTCCTCTGGGGTATCACTACCGTAGTTTTGAACCGGCAAGATAATGCCGAAGTTCAGCCAGTAAGTAAAGGTTTACGTTTTGCACTTTATCTTTCAGGCTGCCTTCGCTCACTCGGTTACATAGTTATTGACGCAGCCAGGCGCTTTGCGGTGCCATCCTGACGCATCCAAAATTATTAAGGGTAAAATCATTGAAGTAGTTTTGGCGCATTGCCCGGAATTCACACGGATAAGCCGCATGACAGGCGCAAACGTAAAGGGGAGTGACAGAACGATGGGCGTTATCTGACTCTTATTATTCCCAAACGGCGGCGGGGCAACAGGCAGAAGCTACTCTACTGCGCAATTATACCATCACGGTAAAAAATGTGCTGAAAACATTTACACATTGCCGGTAAATAGCACCCTGGGCACCCAGAATCTTTCCGGCAGGCGACGGGCGCGTAATACCGACAGTGCATCGAGATAATCGCGGCGGGGGATTTCGATGGCGCCCAGTGAAGCCGTGTGCTTATTCAGGACCTGGCAATCTATTAATTTCCCGCCGTCGCGGATAAATGCCTGGCAGAATATCAGTAACGCCGTTTTCGAAGCATTTTCCGCGCGGCTGAACATCGACTCACCGCAAAACAGCGCGCCTTGCGCTACCCCGTACATGCCTCCTACCAGCGTCTTGCCTTGCCACACTTCAATCGAATGCGCGTGGCCAAGCTCATGTAACTGGTGATAGGCCTTGACGATGCTGGAGGTGATCCATGTCCCTTCATCACGATTGTCGGCACAACCTTCAATCACCTGACCAAAGGCGTGATTCAGCGTTACGCGATAGGGCGAGCGCTGGTGAAAACGCTTCATGCTGCGGCTGAGATGGAACTGCTCGGGCCACAACACCGCACGCGGATCCGGGGACCACCATAAAATCGGATCGCCCGGAGAAAACCAGGGGAAAATCCCGTGCTGATAGGCCATAAGCAGACGTGACGGACTGAGATCGCCGCCGAGCGCCAGCAGGCCATTGGGTTCGCGTAATGCTCCCTCCGGGGAAGGGAAGGCAATGGACTGACGGGAGAGCTGAACCAGACGCATTTTAACCTCAATACGCACCAGGCAATTGTTCAATATATTCGCTGTTTTTCAAGCGGACGGTCCGTCGCCATGCCAGCTAAGCCTGACGCAGCGGACCGCTCTTTTCAGCACGCCTGAAACTCATAGAGTATATACGCAAACCGGCGTAAAACAGCCGGACTACAGACGCTGCTTAAACTGGTAGTAACGCCCCTGTTCAGCCAGCAGTTCCGCGTGACTACCTTGCTCAATAATCTTACCGTTGTCCATGACTATTATCCGATTAAAACGTGCCAGTCCGCGCAGGCGATGGGTCACCATCAGCACGGTTTTTTCTCGCATCGCTTGAGCCAGTAAATCCAGGATCTGGCTCTCCGTCGTCGCATCAAGACCTTCGGTCGGCTCATCGAGCAACATCAGTGGCGCATCGTGCAGCAGCGCACGGGCAATGGCCAGTCTGCGCAGTTCGCCGCCGGAAAGCTGGCGGCCGCCTTCGCCCAGCCAGGCGTTGAGACCGCTATCTTGCAGTAATTTTTCCAGTCCAACGCGTTCCAGCACTTTCATCAGTTGGGCATCGTTGGCACCGGGGGCAGCCAGCAACAGGTTATCGCGCAGCGTGGCGCTAAACAGATGCACGCGCTGCGGAACCACGCTCATCGCCCGACGTAAGGTTGCTTCATTGAGCCGGGCTAACGGTTGGCCGTTGAGTAAAATCTTGCCATGAGCTGGATCCCAGGCGCGGGTAAGAAGCTGCAGCAACGTGGATTTACCGCAGCCAGTGCGTCCCAGAATGGCAATATGCTCCCCTGCGCTGACCTGCAACGAGATATTTTCCAGCGCCGGAGAAGGCTGCTGCGGATAGCCGAAAGTGACCTGGTTCAACGTCAATGAAACCTGCGCGAAAGTTTGCTCGTCACCGGCGGTGAAGGAGACTTCCGGCTGTTGCCCGGTAATCTGCGTAATTCGGCGGGCGGAAGCAATAACCTGTCCGAGATGCTGGAAGGAGCCGGTTACCGGCGCCAGCGCTTCAAATGCCGCCAGCGCACAGAAGACAAAAAGGGCGATCAGCGCGCCCGGCTGCTTGTTGCCGCCTACGCCAGCGGAGGTGAGCCACAGCATAGCAACCACGGCAACGCCACTAATCAGCAGTATCAGTGCCTGCGACAGCGCCGTCAGCTCTGCCTGGCGACGCTGGGCCTCCTGCCAGCGCTGCTCGGTTTTCTCCAACTGCTCGCGGTAGCGGTCGCTGGCGCTGAACAGCATCAGTTCAGCCTGTCCTTGCAGCCAGGCGGTGAGCTGTTGACGGTACTGCCCGCGCATTTGCGTGATGCTCTCCCCGGCGGGTTTCCCGGCGCGGTAAAACAACGGCGGCAGGATCAGCAGGGTTACCAGCATAATACCGCCTAGCGTCAGCGCCAGCGTGACATCGAGAAGGCTTAAGCCTGCGGTGACCACCACAATGACAACCAGTGCGCCAATCAACGGCGAGATGACCCGCAGATAGAGATGGTCCAGGGTATCGACGTCGGCGACCACCCGGTTGAGGAGTTCACCCTGGCGAAAACGCGCCAGCCCGGCAGGGGAGAGGGGGAGCAGCTTGCTGAAGGTAAACACACGTAGATGCTGCAACACGCGGAAAGTGGCGTCGTGGCTGACCAGACGTTCGAAATAGCGACCGGCGGTGCGGATAATCGCCGCGCCGCGAACGCCGGCCGCTGGCAGCATATAGTTGAAACTGTAAAGACCGGCGACGCCAACGACGGCAGAAGCAGATAAGAACCAGCCTGACAGTGTCAGCAGACCGATACTGGCCAGCAGGGTGACGATAGCCAGTACCACGCCGAGGGTCAGCAGCCAGATATGTCGTTTGTACAACGCCAGATAAGGTAATAATGCGCGCATTTAAATCTCCTCCTGACGGTGGGCTAACAGGGCGGAAAAAGGCCCGTTTGCCATAGCTAACTGGCTATAGGCCCCTTGTTCAACAAGCTGTCCGTCCTGCATCACCCAGATGGCATCCCAGTCGGCGATACCTTCCAACTGGTGGGTCACCATGAGCGTCGTTTGCTGCGAAGACGCGTTAAACAGCGCCTGCATGACCCGCTGTTCGCTATGTGCATCAAGGCTGGCAGCTGGCTCATCCAACAATAACAGCCGGCACGGTACCAGCAGGGCCCGCGCCACGGCAATGCGCTGCGCCTGCCCGACGGACAGGCCAGCAGCCTGATCGCCGACCGGCGTATTAATCCCTTGCGGCAGTTGGCAGAGGAATTCGCTGACCCAGGCCTTATCCAGCGCGAGCTGAAGCTGTTCTTCGCTGGCTTCCGGGCAGGCCAGCAGAACGTTCTCACGCAGCGTGGCGGCGGGTAGCTGCGGGTTCTGCCCAACCCAGCTGAGCAGACGATGCCAGCGGCTGGCGTCAAGATCGCGCAGTTCAACGCCGTTGACCATCAGCGAGCCGTCGTAAGGGAGAAAACCGGTCAATGCATTTAAAAGCGAACTTTTGCCGGAGCCGCTCTGCCCGACCAGCACGACGCGTTTACCAGCAGGGAGCGTGAAGTTCAGCGGTCCCGCCAGGGCTTTGCCTTCCGGCGATTTGACCACTACCTCGCGCGCCTGGAGACTAATCAGTTCGTTGTCGCTGAGGATCTTCTCACCGCGAGTTTCCTGCGCCAGCGGCTTTTCCATAAACGTTTTCAGACTATCCGCGGCACCGATGGCCTGTGCTTTGGCATGGTAAAAGGTACCTAAATCACGCAGCGGCTGGAAAAACTCCGGCGCCAGGATCAGGGCCAGGAAACCGGACATCAGGGTGACGCCCACGCCGTAGTGGCCAAAGTTGAGCTCTCCGAGATAGGAGAAACCGAAGTAAACCGCGACCAGCGCAATGGAGAGCGAGGTAAAAAACTCCAGCACGCCGGAGGAAAGAAAGGCGAGGCGTAACACTTCCATCGTCCGCTGGCGGAAATCCTGGGAAGCATGGCGGATATTGTCCGTTTCCGCTGCGCCACGGTGAAAGAGGCGTAGCGTTTCCATTCCGCGCAGGCGGTCAAGAAAGTGGCCGCTCAGGCGAGCCAGCGCCAGAAAGTTGCGACGATTAGCCTCCGCCGCGCCCATGCCCACCAGCGCCATAAACAACGGGATCAGCGGGGCGGTAGCGAGAAGAATCAGCGCTGCCGCCCAGTTTATCGGGAAAAGGGTGATGACAATCAGCAGCGGCACACAGGCGGCGAGGGTCATCTGCGGGAGATAACGCGCGTAGTAGTCGTGCATATCGTCAATTTGCTCAAGCACGAGCGTCGCCCAGCTTCCGGCAGGTTTCCCCTGAATCCATGCGGGACCTGCTTGCTGCAAGCGGTCGAGCACCTGGCGGCGTATTTCATAGCGAATATGTTGCCCGGCATAAAAACCTACCCGCTCGCGCAGCCATACTACCCAGGCCCGAAGCACAAAAATCAGCACCAGGATGATAAACGGCAATACCAGCGCCGTCGCTGGAATGTTCTCCATAATCATGCGATGAAGGAGCCGCGCCAGCAGCCAGGCCTGACCGACGATCAGCAGACCGCTAATGACGCCCAGCGCGCGGGAAATCATCAACCAGCGACGTGAGAGAATGCTTTGCTCTTTTAACCAGCGTGTTAACTCTTGTTGACGGGTTTTATTCATTGCGCACTTAGCAGGTGTAGTTATGAGGTTTTTAGGCCACGCAATGTTACAACGAGGAAAAAATAAAGGCGACTTTTCGTCGCCTTCTTTACCTTTGTTACTGACTTGTAAAGATTATTTGCACGCGTCAGCTAAACCATCAAGATAACGTTCAGCATCCAGCGCCGCCATACAGCCGGTACCGGCAGAGGTAATGGCCTGGCGATAGATATGGTCCATCACATCGCCCGCAGCGAATACGCCCGGAATGCTGGTCTGGGTGGCATTGCCGTGGATCCCGGACTGCACTTTGATATAGCCGTTTTCCAGCGCCAGCTGACCTTCGAAAATGGCCGTGTTTGGACTGTGACCAATCGCGACAAACAGACCCGCGACCTCCAGAGACTCGATATTGTCGGCATTCTGCGTATCGCGCAGACGCAGGCCGCTGACGCCCATCTGATCGCCAGTCACTTCTTCCAGCGTGCGATGGGTATGCAGCACGATATTACCGTTGGCCACTTTATCCATCAGACGATTAATCAGGATTTTTTCGGCGCGGAAGGTATCACGACGGTGAATCAGATGGACTTCGGACGCGATGTTAGAGAGGTACAGGGCTTCTTCCACCGCGGTATTGCCGCCGCCGATGACTGCCACTTTCTGGTTGCGATAGAAGAACCCGTCACAGGTTGCACAGGCGGAAACGCCGCGTCCTTTGAAAGACTCTTCTGACGGGAGTCCCAGATAGCGTGCTGAAGCACCGGTGGCGATAATCAGCGCATCGCAGGTGTATTCGCCGCTGTCGCCGACCAGGCGGAAAGGTCGGTTTTGCAGATCGACGCTATTGATATGGTCGAAAATAATTTCGGTATCGAATTTCGTCGCATGTTCGTGCATCCGCTCCATCAGCAGCGGTCCGGTCAGATCGTTGGGATCGCCCGGCCAGTTTTCCACTTCCGTGGTGGTGGTCAGCTGACCGCCTTTTTCCATACCGGTAATCAGTACCGGCTGCAGGTTTGCGCGCGCGGCATAGACTGCAGCGGTATATCCCGCAGGTCCAGAACCAAGAATAAGCAGTTTACTGTGTTTGGTCGTGCCCATGAGATCCCCATAATTTATTGGCATACATTGGGCTGGATTGTAGGGAATTTGTTGTCGTAAAAAAAGAGGACAGCAGTTTTGTTAACGATATGTGCAATAGAGGCCGCCAATTAACTGATGATTTTACGTGCGAAGAATATAACTAATTCTACTGTTGGCAGGACAATTATAAGAGGAAAACATGAGAATCACCGGGGGCGAATAATGAATATCTGGCATCTTGTACTAAAAATCGATGTTTTGCTTTGACAATCCCCTGTGCTTTTGCGAAAACATTCATGGAAGACAAAAAGCAGTGTTTCGCGTGCGGCGAATTTTCATGCACGCAAATGCCATTTTTATCCGGGTTAGCGAAATCTACGCATGGTGTGGACAGACGCCATGCGTGATGTCGGTGGCTGCCGTCAGGCAACGGGCTTCTCACGTACCCCTGGAGTTACTCGATGTCGTATTCGGGTAAGAACAGGATGGACTCGGGCAGTGAAGGCTCTGGGTCGGAACAGGAGTAGGGAAGGAATACAGAGAGACAATAATAATGGTAGATAGCAAGAAGCGCCCTGGCAAAGATCTCGACCGCATCGATCGTAATATTTTGAATGAGCTGCAAAAAGACGGGCGTATTTCAAACGTCGAACTTTCTAAACGGGTGGGACTTTCCCCGACGCCTTGCCTTGAGCGCGTGCGTCGACTGGAAAGACAGGGTTTTATTCAGGGCTATACGGCGCTGCTCAACCCGCATTATCTGGATGCATCACTTCTGGTATTTGTTGAGATTACTCTGAATCGTGGCGCGCCGGATGTGTTTGAGCAATTTAACGCCGCAGTGCAAAAACTTGAAGAAATTCAAGAGTGTCATCTGGTATCCGGTGATTTCGATTATCTGTTGAAAACCCGCGTGCCGGATATGTCAGCGTATCGCAAATTACTGGGCGAGACCTTGCTACGTCTGCCGGGCGTGAACGATACCCGTACTTACGTGGTAATGGAAGAAGTCAAGCAAAGTAATCGTCTGGTAATTAAGACGCGCTAACACGGAACAGGTGCAAAATCGACGTAGTTTGATTACACTCCTGTTAATCCATACAGCAGCAGTGCCGGGGTGACCCGGCACTGCTGTCCGTTTTAGCAGCAGGCAGGAAACAGCCTGATACCTGGAGAGCCTTTTTTGAGCCAGGAATACACCGAAGACAAAGAAGTCAAACTGACCAAGTTAAGCAGCGGGCGCCGACTCCTTGAGGCGTTGCTCATCCTTTGCTCCCTGTTTGCCATCTGGCTGATGGCGGCCTTACTCAGCTTTAATCCCTCGGATCCTAGCTGGTCGCAAACGGCCTGGCACGAGCCCATTCATAACATTGGTGGCATCCCGGGAGCCTGGCTTGCCGATACGCTATTTTTCATTTTTGGCGTAATGGCTTACACCATTCCCGTGATCATTATCGGCGGGTGCTGGTTCGCCTGGCGTAATCAGTCCAGCGACGAGTACATCGACTACTTCGCCGTTTCGCTACGCTTAATTGGCGCGCTGGCGCTGATTCTGACCTCCTGTGGCCTGGCCGCGATTAACGCCGATGATATCTGGTATTTTGCCTCCGGCGGCGTAATCGGCAGTTTGCTGAGTACCACTTTGCAACCGTTGCTGCACAGCAGTGGCGGCACCATTGCGCTGCTCTGCATCTGGGCGGCGGGTTTAACGCTGTTTACCGGCTGGTCGTGGGTTAGCATTGCCGAAAAACTCGGCGGTGCGATTCTGTCTGTTCTGACATTTGCCAGCAACCGTACCCGTCGGGATGATACCTGGGTGGATGAAGACGAATACGAAGACGATGAAGACGACTACGACGACGCAGTGAAGCCACAGGAATCGCGTCGTGCGCGCATTTTACGCAGCGCTCTCGCGCGTCGTCAGCGTCTGGCCGAGAAATTCGCCAATCCGATGGGGCGTAAAACCGATGCTGCGCTGTTCTCCGGCAAACGCATGGATGATGCCGAAGAGGATATGCAGTTCAGCGCCAACGGGGCACCGGTAGCGGCGGACGATGTACTCTTTTCGGGTGCCAGTGCGGCACGCCCGGTCGATGCTGACGATGTGCTGTTTTCTGGTGCCAGCGCGGCGCGGCCGGGGGATTTTGACCCTTACGATCCGCTATTAAATGGCCATAGCATTGCCGATCCGTTGGCTGCAGCCGCCGCTGCTACCGCAGCGCCACAGGTATGGGCTGAACCGGTAGCTGAGCAGGCGCCGGTACAGCAGCCGGTGTATCAGTCACAGTCAGAGCCGTCCTATCCGCCGTATCAGGCGTACCAGCCTGAGCAGGCGCCGGTACAACAGCCGGTGTATCAGCCAGAACCGTCCTATCCGCCGCATCAGGCATACCAGCCTGAGCAGGCGTCGGTACAACAGCCGGTGTATCAGCCAGAGCCGTCCTATCCGCCGCATCAGGCATACCAGCCTGAGCAGGCGCCGGTACAACAGCCGGTGTATCAGCCAGAACCGTCCTATCCGCCGCATCAGGCATACCAGCCTGAGCAGGCGCCGGTACAGCAACCGGTGTATCAGACAGAGCCGTCCTATCCGCCACATCAGGCGTACCAGCCTGAGCAGGCGCCGGTACAGCAACCGGTGTATCAGCCAGAGCCGTCCTATCCGCCACATCAGGCGTACCAGCCTGAGCCGGTGCCGGTACAGCAGCCGGTTTACCCCCCTGAGCCAGCGGCCGTGGCGCCCGGGGTGCTGCCGGAGGAGGTGAAGCCACCGCGTCCACCGATGTATTATTTTGAAGAGGTCGAAGAGAAGCGAGCGCGTGAGCGCGAGCAGCTGGCCGCCTGGTATCAACCGATCCCTGAACCGGCAAGCCCGGTTGCCACGCGGCCTGTTACACCGCCACCGGCTTCTCCGGTCGAAGCCGCAGCAGTGTCCACCCTTGCCGCCGGTGTACAGCAGGCGACAAGCGCTGGAGCAACGGCTGCGACGGTCGCTTCCGCCACGTCAACCGCTGCACCGCTGTTCAGCCCGGCATCCGGCGGACCGCGCGCGCAGGTGAAAGAGGGGATTGGTCCAAAACTGCCGCGTCCTAATCATGTCCGCGTCCCCACGCGCCGTGAGCTGGCATCGTATGGCATTAAACTGCCATCACAACGTATGGCTGAAGAGCGTGCGCGTAAAGCTGAACTCAATCAGGCTTATGACGACGAGCCGTTAACGGATGAAGAAGTGGACGCGCTGGAACAGGACGAGCTGGCGCGCCAGTTTGCCGCCACCCAGCAACAGCGTTATGGCGAAGTCTACGCGCAGGAAGAAGATGACTCCGCAGCTGAAGCTGAACTGGCCCGTCAGTTTGCCGCGTCGCAGCAGCAGCGATACAGCAGCGAACAGCCGCAGGGCGCAACACCGTTCTCTCCTGCGGATTATGATTTCTCGCCGATGAAAGCGCTGGTCGATGACGGTCCGAGTGAACCGCTGTTCACACCGATGCCGGAGACACCGTCGCCGGTGCAGCAGCCGGTCCAACATTATCAACAACCGGTACAACAGCCGCCGGTACAACAGCCGTATCAACACCCCGTGCAGCCGCTTCAATCTCCGCAGATGGCACAGCGGCCTCAGCCTGCCGCACAGAGCTATCAGCCGCAGCAGGCCCCTCAGGGCCATATGCCGCAGCAGACAGCCGCAGTGCAGCCGCCGCAGGATAGCCTGATTCACCCGCTGTTGATGCGTAACGGCAACAGCCAGCCGATGCAGCGGCCGACGACGCCGCTACCATCGTTGGATTTGTTGACGCCGCCACCGAGTGAGGTCGAGCCGGTGGATACCTTCGCGCTGGAGCAAATGGCGCGGCTGGTTGAGGCCCGCCTGGCTGACTTCCGCATTAAAGCGGATGTGGTGAACTACTCGCCAGGCCCGGTTATCACCCGTTTTGAACTGAATCTGGCGCCGGGCGTGAAGGCCGCACGTATTTCAAACCTTTCGCGTGACCTGGCCCGCTCCTTGTCCACCATTGCGGTGCGTGTTGTGGAAGTGATTCCGGGTAAGCCGTACGTGGGCCTGGAACTGCCGAATAAAAAACGCCAGACCGTTTACCTGCGTGAAGTGCTGGATAACACGAAATTCCGCGATAATCCATCGCCGCTCACCGTGGTGCTGGGGAAAGACATCGCCGGCGATCCGGTCGTTGCCGATCTGGCAAAAATGCCGCACTTGCTGGTTGCCGGTACCACGGGTTCCGGTAAATCGGTCGGCGTGAATGCCATGATCCTCAGCATGCTTTATAAAGCGCAGCCGGAAGATGTGCGCTTCATTATGATCGACCCGAAAATGCTCGAACTGTCGGTCTATGAAGGGATCCCGCATCTGCTGACCGAAGTCGTCACCGATATGAAAGACGCCGCTAACGCACTGCGCTGGAGCGTGAACGAAATGGAGCGTCGCTACAAGCTGATGTCGGCGCTGGGCGTGCGTAATCTCGCAGGCTACAACGAGAAAATCGCCGAAGCGGCGCGTATGGGCCGCCCGATTCCGGATCCGTACTGGAAACCGGGTGACAGTATGGACGCCGTTCATCCGGTGCTGGAAAAACTGCCGTATATTGTCGTTCTGGTGGATGAATTCGCCGACCTGATGATGACCGTCGGTAAGAAGGTCGAAGAGCTGATTGCGCGTCTGGCGCAGAAAGCGCGTGCGGCGGGCATTCACCTTGTGCTGGCAACGCAGCGTCCGTCCGTCGATGTAATTACCGGTCTCATTAAAGCGAATATCCCGACGCGTATCGCATTCACCGTTTCGAGTAAAATTGACTCACGTACCATCCTCGATCAGGGCGGTGCGGAATCGCTGCTGGGAATGGGGGATATGCTCTACTCCGGGCCAAACTCGACCATGCCAGTTCGTGTCCATGGTGCGTTTGTTCGCGACCAGGAAGTCCACGCAGTGGTTCAGGACTGGAAAGCGCGCGGGCGTCCGCAGTATGTTGACGGCATTACTTCAGATAGTGAAAGTGAAGGTGGCAGTGGCGGCTTTGACGGTGGTGAAGAGCTGGATCCGTTGTTCGATCAGGCCGTGAATTTCGTCACTGAAAAACGTAAAGCCTCTATTTCCGGCGTTCAGCGTCAATTCCGCATCGGGTACAACCGTGCGGCACGTATTATCGAACAGATGGAAGCGCAGGGTATTGTCAGCGAACAGGGCCATAATGGTAACCGTGAAGTGCTGGCGCCGCCGCCCTTCGAGTAAGTGCAAAGTTGGGTAAATAAGCGCAAAATCAGCCTGTTCTGCTGTTCCGCCGTGCCTGGCGGTCCTACATTAGGGGGCAGAAGAGGCTCCCGCGTCGGGAGTGACGCAGATTAAGGAATAACAATGAAAAAACTCGCAATCACCTGTGCATTACTGTCTGGATTTGTCGTGAGCCAGGTTTGGGCGGATGCCGCCAGTGATTTGAAAAGCCGTCTCGATAAAGTGAGCAGCTTCCATGCCAGCTTCACCCAAAAAGTGACCGATGGT
Source organism: Raoultella sp. (assembly GCF_039594335.1). Lineage (NCBI taxonomy): Bacteria > Pseudomonadati > Pseudomonadota > Gammaproteobacteria > Enterobacterales > Enterobacteriaceae > Klebsiella > Raoultella sp. The sequence goes on along the minus strand of NZ_JBCNNS010000002.1, from coordinate 21,432 downwards.
AGCGGTAACGCCGTACAGGACGGGCAGGGCGACCTGTGGGTTAAACGTCCGAATTTGTTTAACTGGCATATGACCCAGCCGGATGAAAGTATTCTGGTATCGGACGGGAAGACTCTGTGGTTCTACAACCCGTTTGTTGAGCAGGCAACTGTCACCTGGCTGAAAGACGCCACCAGCAACACGCCGTTTATGCTGATTGCTCGCAACCAGTCCAACGACTGGCAGCAGTACAACATCAAGCAAAACGGCGATGATTTTGTCCTGACGCCAAAAAACGGCGGCGGCAACCTGAAGCAGTTTACGATCAACGTTGGCCGCGACGGGACCATCCATCAGTTCAGCGCGGTAGAGCAGGATGACCAGCGCAGCAGCTACCAGCTGAAGTCTCAGCAAAACGGTGCGGTCGATGCATCTAAGTTCACCTTTACACCGCCGAAAGGGGTGACGGTGGACGATCAACGTAAGTAGAGGCGAATGTGAGCAATCTGTCGCTCGACTTTTCCGACAACGCGTTTCAACCTCTGGCCGCCCGTATGCGGCCAGAAAATTTAGCGCAGTACATTGGCCAGCAGCATCTGCTGGCGCCGGGGAAACCTTTGCCGCGGGCGATTGAGGCCGGGCATCTGCATTCGATGATCTTGTGGGGGCCGCCTGGCACCGGTAAAACCACGCTGGCTGAAGTGATTGCTCGCTATGCCAGCGCCGATGTTGAACGGATCTCAGCGGTGACCTCCGGTGTAAAAGAGATCCGTGAAGCGATCGAGCGCGCGAGACAGAACCGTAATGCCGGTCGCCGCACCATTCTGTTCGTTGACGAAGTCCACCGTTTCAATAAAAGCCAGCAGGATGCGTTTTTACCGCATATTGAAGACGGCACCATCACTTTCATCGGCGCGACGACGGAAAACCCCTCTTTTGAACTCAATTCCGCCTTGTTATCCCGGGCGCGCGTGTATTTGCTGAAATCGTTATCCAGTGAGGATATTGAGCAGGTGCTCACGCAGGCGATGAACGATAACAATCGTGGCTACGGCGGGCAAAATATCGTGCTGCCGGATGATACTCGCCAGGCTATCGCCGGGCTGGTTAACGGCGATGCGCGCCGGGCGCTTAATACGCTGGAAATGATGGCCGATATGGCAGAGACGGATGCCTCCGGCAACCGGGTGCTGAAAGCGGAGCTGCTAACCGAAATTGCCGGTGAGCGCAGCGCGCGGTTTGATAATAAAGGCGACCGTTTCTACGATTTGATTTCCGCGCTGCACAAGTCCGTTCGCGGCAGCGCGCCGGATGCGGCGCTGTACTGGTACGCACGTATCATTACCGCCGGCGGCGATCCGTTATATGTGGCCCGACGCTGCCTTGCGATCGCTTCGGAAGATGTTGGCAATGCCGACCCGCGAGCCATGCAGGTCGCGCTCTCTGCCTGGGACTGTTTTACCCGGGTGGGGCCAGCAGAGGGCGAGCGTGCAATTGCGCAGGCCATCGTTTATCTCGCCTGCGCGCCGAAGAGCAACGCGGTTTACACGGCATTTAAAGCCGCAATGGCCGATGCCCGCGAGCGTCCGGATTACGATGTGCCGGTTCATCTGCGCAACGCGCCAACCCGGTTGATGAAAGAGATGGGTTATGGTCAGGAGTATCGCTATGCCCATGATGAGCCAAATGCCTATGCTGCCGGGGAAGCCTATTTCCCGCAGGAAATGGCCCAAACTCGTTATTATCGGCCAACAAATCGGGGTCTGGAGGGGAAAATTGGCGAAAAGCTCGCCTGGCTTAGCGAACAGGATCAAAATAGCCCCATAAAACGCTACCGCTAACAGAGGCGTTGCGGTAAGGTTATCAAGATATTCCGGTGGTCGTAGTCTGCGGCCACTTTTCTTTTATTTATTCGATAAGCACAGGATAAGCATGCTCGATCCCAATCTGCTGCGTACCGAGCCAGACGCAGTCGCTGAAAAACTGGCACGCCGGGGCTTTAAGCTGGATGTAGATAAACTGCGCGCTCTGGAAGAGCGTCGTAAAGTTCTGCAGGTTGAAACGGAAAATCTGCAGGCGGAGCGTAACTCCCGATCGAAATCCATTGGCCAGGCGAAAGCGCGCGGGGAAGATATCGAGCCATTACGCCAGGAAGTCAACAAACTTGGCGAACAGCTGGATGCGGCGAAAGCCGAGCTGGACGTGTTACTGGCAGAGATCCGCGATATCGCGCTGACTATTCCTAACATTCCGCACGACGACGTTCCGGTCGGTCGCGACGAAAACGACAACGTTGAAGTCAGCCGCTGGGGTACGCCGCGCGAGTTCGATTTTGACGTCCGCGATCACGTGACGCTGGGCGAAATGCACGGCGGACTCGACTTTGCTGCAGCCGTTAAGCTGACCGGCTCCCGTTTTGTGGTAATGAAAGGGCAACTGGCCCGTCTGCATCGTGCGCTGGCACAGTTCATGTTGGATCTGCATACTGAACAGCACGGCTACAGTGAAAACTATGTGCCGTATCTGGTGAACCAGGAGACGCTGTACGGTACCGGTCAGTTGCCGAAATTTGCCGGCGATCTGTTCCATACGCGCCCGCTGGAAGAAGAAGCGGACAGCAGCAACTATGCTCTGATTCCAACGGCGGAAGTCCCGCTGACCAACCTCGTTCGCGATGAGATCATCGACGAAGACGATCTGCCGATTAAAATGACCGCTCACACACCGTGTTTCCGTTCTGAAGCGGGATCTTATGGTCGTGATACCCGTGGTCTGATTCGTATGCACCAGTTCGATAAAGTGGAAATGGTGCAGATCGTGCGTCCGGAAGATTCGATGGCGGCGCTGGAAGAGATGACCGGCCATGCGGAAAAAGTTCTGCAGTTGTTGGGTCTACCATACCGTAAAGTGGCGCTCTGCACTGGCGATATGGGCTTCAGCGCATGCAAAACGTATGATCTGGAAGTCTGGGTTCCGGCACAGAACACCTACCGTGAAATCTCCTCATGCTCGAACGTAGGGGACTTCCAGGCGCGTCGTATGCAGGCTCGTTGCCGCAGCAAGTCCGACAAGAAAACCCGTCTGGTACACACGCTGAACGGCTCCGGGCTGGCGGTGGGGCGTACCCTGGTCGCGCTGATGGAAAACTATCAGCAGGCGGATGGCCGGATTGAGATCCCGGAAATTCTGCGCCCCTATATGCGTGGCCTCGAATTTATCGGCTGATTTTTCTACCTGGTTCTCAAAAGCGCCCACGGGCGCTTTTTTTTTTATCCCCTTATTGATACCGGGCAATAATCCCCCTGACGATCCCCCCCATACTCCCTCGGTGTTAACACAGCAAAAAAAACTATAAAAAATTTAATTCGTTATATATATGCCTATATAACGAATGTCAGCAAATTGTGAGCAACCAAAGCGAGTATCCATGAAAATTAAAGCCCCCGATGCTTTACTGGCTGCCGAAGTAAGCCGGCGCGGTTTAATGAAAACCACGGCAATTGGCGGTCTGGCGATGGCCAGTAGTGCATTTACCCTACCATTTACACGTATTGCCCATGCTGCCGACGCTGTAGCGCCGGTGAATGAAACTGTCACCTGGAGTGCTTGTACCGTGAACTGCGGCAGCCGTTGTCCGCTGCGTATGCATGTAGTTGATGGCGAAATTAAATACGTTGAAACGGATAATACCGGTGACGACAACTATGACGCTCTGCATCAGGTACGTGCCTGTCTGCGCGGGCGTTCCATGCGTCGTCGCGTCTACAACCCCGATCGCCTGAAGTATCCCATGAAGCGCGTTGGCAAGCGCGGTGAAGGAAAGTTTGAGCGCATCAGCTGGGAAGAAGCATTTGATACTATCGCCAGCAATATGCAGCGCCTGATTAAAGATTACGGTAACGAATCGATCTACCTGAATTACGGTACCGGTACGCTTGGCGGCACCATGACCCGCTCCTGGCCGCCGGGAAAAACGCTCATCGCACGTCTGATGAACTGCTGCGGCGGTTACCTTAACCATTATGGCGATTATTCCTCGGCACAAATTGCCGCGGGCCTGAATTACACCTACGGCGGCTGGGCCGACGGTAACAGCCCATCGGATATCGAAAACAGCCAGCTGGTGGTGCTGTTCGGCAACAACCCTGGCGAAACGCGAATGAGCGGCGGTGGGGTGACGTACTACCTGGAACAAGCGCGGCAAAAATCCAACGCCCGGATGATCATCGTCGATCCGCGTTATACTGATACCGGCGCTGGCCGTGAAGATGAGTGGATACCGATTCGACCAGGCACCGACGCCGCGCTGGTTTCCGGACTCGCCTGGGTAATGATCACCGAAAACCTGGTCGATCGCCCGTTCCTTGATAAATACTGCGTCGGCTATGACGAGAAAACGTTGCCTGCCGATGCGCCGGCTAACGGCCACTACAAGGCTTATATCCTCGGCCAGGGGAACGACGGGATTGCCAAAACGCCGCAGTGGGCATCGACTATCACCGGGATTCCGGTCGAACGTATTGTGCAACTGGCACGTGAAATTGCGACAGCCAAACCTGCATTTATCAGTCAGGGTTGGGGGCCGCAGCGCCACGCGAATGGTGAAATCACCACCCGCGCTATCTCGATGCTGTCGATTCTGACCGGTAACGTTGGCATCAACGGAGGTAATACCGGCGCGCGTGAAGGCTCGTACGACCTGCCTTTTGAGCGTATGCCAACGCTGGAGAACCCCGTTGAGACCAGCATCTCGATGTTTATGTGGACCGATGCGATTGAACGTGGCCCGGAGATGACGGCGCTGCGTGATGGCGTGCGCGGTAAAGATAAACTGGACATCCCGATCAAAATGATCTGGAACTATGCCGGTAACTGCCTGATTAACCAGCACTCTGAGATCAACCGCACCCATGAAATCCTGCAGGATGATAAGAAGTGCGAAATGATCGTAGTGATCGACTGTCACATGACCTCATCGGCAAAATACGCCGATATTCTGCTGCCAGACTGCACTGCTTCCGAGCAGATGGATTTCGCGCTGGATGCCTCATGCGGCAACATGTCCTACGTCATCTTCACCGACCAGGTGATTAAACCGCGTTTTGAATGCAAAACGATTTATGACATGACGACGGAACTGGCAAAACGCATGGGCGTGGAGCAGAAGTTTACCGAAGGCCGCAGCCAGGAAGGCTGGATGCGTTATCTGCACGAACTTTCCCGTAAGGCTATCCCGGATTTGCCGGATTTCGATACCTTCCGCCAACAGGGTATTTACAAGCAGCGCGATCCGGCAGGGCATCATGTTGCCTATCAGGCATTCCGTGATAATCCGCAGGCTAATCCGCTGGAGACTCCGTCGGGTAAAATTGAGATCTATTCCCAGGCGCTGGCGAAAATTGCCGCCACCTGGGAACTGCCCGAAGGCGATGTGATCGATCCGCTGCCAATTTATACGCCGGGTTTTGAAAACTATAATGATCCGCTGACCGCGAAATTCCCACTGCAACTGACCGGTTTTCACTACAAGTCCCGCGTTCACTCTACCTACGGCAACGTCGATGTGCTGAAGGCTGCCTGTCGTCAGGAGATGTGGATTAACCCGCTCGACGCGAAGCAACGCGGCATCACCAACGGCGATCGTATCCGTATTTACAACAATCGCGGTGAAGTGCATATCGAAGCCAAAGTCACGCCGCGAATGATGCCTGGCGTTGTCGCGCTGGGTGAGGGCGCCTGGTATAACCCGGATGCAGGACGTGTGGATCAGGCGGGGAGCATCAACGTGCTTACCACCCAGCGACCTTCGCCTTTGGCGAAAGGTAACCCATCGCACACGAACCTGGTCCAGGTTGAAAAGCTGTAAGGAATAACCGATGACAACTCAATATGGATTTTTTATCGATTCTGCTCGTTGCACCGGTTGTAAAACCTGCGAGCTGGCTTGTAAAGACTTCAAAAACTTAACACCGGACGTCAGCTTCCGTCGCATTTATGAATATGCGGGCGGCGACTGGCAGGAGGACAACGGCGTCTGGCACCAGAACGTCTTTGCCTATTACTTATCCATCGCCTGTAACCACTGCGAAGACCCGGCCTGTACCAAAGTGTGCCCGAGCGGTGCTATGCATAAACGCGATGACGGTTTTGTCGTGGTTGATGAAGATGTGTGCATCGGCTGTCGCTATTGCCATATGGCCTGTCCGTACGGCGCGCCACAGTACAATGCCGAGAAAGGGCATATGACCAAGTGCGATGGCTGCTATGAGCGTGTCGACGAGGGTAAAAAACCGATTTGTGTCGAATCCTGCCCGCTGCGTGCGCTGGATTTTGGCCCTGTGGAAGAGTTGCGCAAGAAACACGGCATACTGGCTGCGGTTGCGCCGCTGCCCTCTGCGCACTTTACCAAACCCAGTATTGTCATCAAACCGAACGCCAACAGTCGTCCGTGCGGTGATACAACCGGCTATCTGGCCAACCCGAAGGAGGTGTGAGATGGGAAGTGGATGGCATGAATGGCCGCTGATGATCTTCACGGTCTTTGGACAGTGCGTGGCGGGCGGTTTTATCGTCCTGGCACTGGCGCTGATCAAAGGCGGTTTGTCGAATGAGCAGCAGCAGCGCGTGGTGCTGAGCATGTTTGGCCTGTGGATGCTGATGGGGATTGGATTTGTCGCTTCAACCATGCACCTGGGATCGCCGATGCGGGCTTTTAACTCGCTTAACCGGGTTGGTGCGTCGTCGTTGAGTAACGAAATTGCCAGCGGTGCCCTCTTTTTCGCCGTCGGTGGCATTGGCTGGCTGCTGGCGGTGGTGAAGAAACTGCCGACCGGGCTGCGCAGTCTCTGGCTGGTCGCGACGATGGTGCTGGGTATTATCTTTGTCTGGATGATGGCTCGTGTGTATAACACCATTGATACCATACCGACCTGGTATACCCTCTGGACGCCACTGAGTTTCTTCCTGACGCTGTTTATCGGCGGTCCGCTGCTCGGCTATCTGTTGCTGCGCGTTGCCGGGGTTGAGGGTTGGGCGATGCGTCTGCTGCCGGTGGTCACGCTGCTGGCGCTGGTGGCCAGCATTCTTGTGGCCCTGATGCAAGGCAGCGAGTTGCCGACGATTCACAGCTCTATTCAGCAGGCTTCTGCGCTGGTGCCGGATTATGGCTCACTGATGGCCTGGCGTATGGTTGCGCTGGTGCTGGCTCTGGCATGCTGGGTTGTTCCGCTGCTCAAAGGTTATCAGCCCGCCGTGCCGCTGTTAAGTCTGGCATTCGTGCTGGTACTGGTGGGTGAGATGGTTGGGCGTGGCATATTCTACGGTCTGCATATGACGGTCGGCATGGCTATCGCCAGCTGATAATCGGTTGCGCCAGGACGCCTGGTTCTGGCGCAACAAAAAAGTGCTGTTTTTTCATGAAATTTTTCTACTGATATCCCCGCCGTTTTTTTTCAATAAATTAATAAAAACAATGGAATAATATAAAGAATAATTGTGTTGTCAGCTCCACTGGATGAAAAACTTCTATCGTTGCCTGTGAAACCGCGTCCCGCCAGCTTTCCGGTGGATTGACAATGTTTTTAGCGATGGCATGATGCGCACGAAATCTAAACTTCCTCACGGTTATATCCATGTCCATCTACACCCGGCCGGTGCAAATGTTGCTCTGCGGCCTGCTTTTGTTGACGCTGGCGATTGCGGTTTTAAATACCCTCGTCCCGCTTTGGCTCGCCCATGAAAATATGCCAACCTGGCAGGTTGGAATGGTGGGGTCGTCCTATTTTACCGGTAATCTGGTCGGGACGCTGCTGGCCGGATGGGTGATTAAGCGTCTGGGATTTAACCGTAGTTATTATCTTGCGTCGCTGATCTTTGCGGTGGGCTGTGTCGGGCTTGGTATTACCCTCGGTTTCTGGACCTGGTTCAGTTGGCGTTTTCTCGCCGGCGTTGGCTGCGCGATGATTTGGGTCGTGGTCGAAAGCGCGCTGGTTTGCAGCGGAACGTCGCGCAGTCGCGGTCGTCTGCTGGCCGCCTACATGATGGTTTATTATGTGGGAAGCGTGTTGGGCCAACTGATGGTCAGCAAGCTGCCGACGGATCTGATGAGCGTGCTGCCATGGGTCACCGCGTTGGCACTGGCGGCGATCCTGCCTATGCTGTTTACCCGCGTAGTAAATCAAAGTGATGAACAGCATGAGCCGGCGCGGATCTGGCCAATGTTCAAGCTGCGTCAGGCCCGCCATGGCGTGAACGGCTGTATTATCTCCGGGATTGTTCTCGGGTCGCTGTATGGATTGATGCCGCTGTGGTTGAACCATCAGGGCGTAAGTGACTCCGGCATTGGTTTCTGGATGGCGGTTATGGTCAGCGCAGGCATTCTGGGCCAGTGGCCGATCGGCCGTATGGCCGACCGCTATGGTCGCCTGCTGGTGCTGCGTGTTCAGGTTTTTATTGTGATTTTGGGATGCCTGGCGATGCTTAGCGGTGCGGCAATGGCGCCGGCGCTGTTTATCCTTGGCGCATCGGGCTTCACATTGTACCCGGTGGCCATGGCCTGGGCCTGTGAGAAAGTCGATCGCCATCAGCTGGTCGCCATGAATCAGGCATTGCTGATGAGCTATACCATCGGCAGCCTGCTCGGGCCAACCTTCACTGCCATGCTGATGCAGAACTTTTCCGACAACCTGCTATTTATCATGATTGCCAGCGTGTCGTTTATTTATCTGCTGACGCTGCTGCGAAAAGCCGGCCATCATCCGACGCCGGTGGCTCACGCCTGATGTTGTCAGGCTATCCATGGTAAAAAGGGTGCGCGCTATCGCTTCCTGTCCTCTGTTTTCCGCGACAGAAAGCAAAACGGCTGCCTGAAATGGCAGCCGTTTTGTTGGGAAGGGGACCAGATTCAGTACATCACTTTATGGCCATACTGCTCCAGAATGCCTTTAACCCGCTCCATCGTCTCTTTCTTCGGCGGGTGTACGCCATCCAGCTTGTATTCTTCACCCATCGCGACCCATTTGTGTTTGCCTAATTCGTGATAGGGGAGCAGTTCGATTTTTTCGACATTGCCCATATCGCGGGTAAACTCGCCGAGGCGGTGCGCGGAATCATCATCGTCAGACCAGCCGGGAACTACCACGTAACGAATCCAGACTTTGATGTTTTTATTCGATAAATAGCGGGCAAACTCCAGCGTACGATGGTTAGACACGCCAACCAGGTTCTGATGGATCTCATCATTCATCTGTTTGAGGTCAAGCATGACCAGATCGGTCACTTCAAGCAGCTCGTCAATAACCGGATCGTAGCGACGGACAAAGCCGTTAGTATCGAGGCAGGTATGAATGCCTTCTTCGTGGCAGGCGCGGAACCAGTCGCGCACAAACTCGGCTTGCAAAATTGCCTCGCCGCCCGATGCCGTAACGCCGCCGCCGGAAGCGTTCATAAAGTGGCGATATGTCACGACCTCTTTCATCAGGCTTTCGACGGTGACTTCGCTGCCGCCGTGGGTATCCCAGGTGTCACGGTTGTGGCAATACAGGCAGCGCATCAGGCAGCCCTGGAAGAAGGTGATAAAGCGGATCCCAGGGCCATCGACAGTGCCGCAGGATTCAAAGGAGTGAATACGACCAATAGTTGACATTGCGGTGATATCTCCAGATTCGGCCCTTCCAGGGCCTGTGTATGCACAGCTCAAACCGGCTGTGTTTAAGAGCTAATCCCATCAGGTTATTTTACTTGCCATTTTGGACCTGGATAGAGCTCACAATCCTCTCGTACTATGTGTACGCTCCGCTTGCTGCGCGCTGTCCGTGTTCAAACTGGTGGCGGTAATGACACCCAAGGGATAACTCTAAGTCTGTTTTGGCTGTTATCCATACAGTATAGATAGCGGGCAAAAGAGACTGTCGTTACGCGAGGTGTTAAAAAGGCCCCACTTGCGTGGAGCCTTTATTGTACGCTTTTTAAATCGCGATTTCAGTCACAACCATTACATGGTCTGAGTGAAGGTACGAGTGATAACGTCCTGCTGCTGTTCTTTCGTCAGGGAGTTAAAACGCACTGCATAGCCAGATACACGGATGGTCAGCTGCGGATATTTTTCCGGGTTTTCCATCGCGTCGAGCAGCATTTCGCGGTTCATGACGTTGACGTTCAGGTGCTGACCGCCTTCGATAGACGCTTCGTGGTGGAAGTAACCATCCATCAGGCCTGCAAGGTTGGTTTTACGTACTTCGTCGTCTTTACCCAGCGCATTTGGCACGATAGAGAAGGTGTAGGAAATACCATCTTTAGCGTAAGCAAACGGCAGTTTAGCCACGGAGGTCAGAGAGGCAACAGCACCTTTCTGGTCACGACCGTGCATCGGGTTAGCACCTGGTCCGAACGGCGCACCAGCACGACGACCGTCAGGGGTGTTACCTGTTTTCTTACCATAAACCACGTTAGAGGTGATGGTCAGCACGGACTGAGTCGGGATAGCGTTACGATAGGTAGTGAGTTTCTGAATTTTCTTCATGAAACGTTCTACCAGGTCAACTGCCATGTCATCAACGCGAGAATCGTTGTTACCGAACTGCGGGTATTCACCTTCAATTGCGAAGTCAACGGCCAGGCCGTCTTCGTCACGAATCGGTTTAACTTTCGCATATTTGATGGCAGACAGGGAGTCAGCCGCAACGGACAGGCCAGCGATACCGCATGCCATGGTGCGAATGACGTCACGGTCGTGCAGAGCCATCAGAGAAGCTTCGTAGCTGTATTTGTCGTGCATGTAATGGATAATGTTCAGGGCGGTGACATACTGCTTAGCCAGCCAGTCCATGAAGTGATCCATACGATCCATCACTTCGTCGAAGTTCAGAACGTCGCCTTTGATCGGTTCAGATTTCGGACCAACCTGCATTTTCAGTTTTTCATCAACGCCACCGTTGATAGCGTACAGCATGGTTTTCGCGAGGTTAGCGCGAGCACCGAAGAACTGCATTTGCTTACCAACCACCATCGGGCTTACGCAGCATGCGATAGCGTAGTCGTCGTTGTTGAAGTCCGGACGCATCAGGTCATCATTCTCGTACTGCAGAGAAGAGGTATCGATAGACACTTTAGCGGCGAATTTCTTGAAGTTCAGCGGCAGTTTTTCAGACCACAGAACGGTGATGTTCGGCTCCGGAGAAGGCCCCATGGTGTACAGAGTATTCAGGAAGCGGAAGCTGTTTTTGGTCACCAGAGTACGGCCGTCAACGCCCATACCACCGATGGATTCCGTTGCCCAGATCGGGTCGCCGGAGAACAGTTCATCATATTCCGGAGTACGCAGGAAACGAACCATACGCAGTTTCATGACCAGGTGGTCAATCATTTCCTGAGCGTCTTGTTCAGTGATTTTGCCTGCTTTGATATCACGTTCGATGTAGGCATCCAGGAAGGTGGATACGCGACCGAAGGACATTGCTGCACCGTTCTGAGACTTAACCGCGGCCAGGTAGCCGAAGTAGGTCCACTGGATAGCTTCCTGTGCGTTGGTTGCCGGACCAGAGATATCGCAGCCGTATTTTGCTGCCATTTCTTTGATTTGACCCAGAGCACGATACTGTTCAGAGATCTCTTCACGCAGACGGATAGTCGCTTCCAGGTTTACGCCGTTTTCCAGGTCAGACTGCAGAGACAGGAACTGTGCGTATTTGTCTTTCATCAGGAAGTCGATACCGTACAGCGCAACGCGACGGTAGTCACCGATAATACGGCCACGGCCATACGCATCCGGCAGACCAGTCAGAACGCCAGACTTACGGCAGTTCAGAATGTCTTTGGTGTACACATCGAATACACCCTGGTTATGGGTTTTGCGGTATTCGGTGAAGATTTTTTTCAGCATCGGGTCCAGTTCGCGATCGTACGCTTTGCAGGAACCTTCAACCATTTTGATACCGCCGAACGGGATAATTGCACGTTTCAGAGGCTTTTCAGTCTGCAGACCAACGATTTTCTCAAGAGCTTTGTTGATGTAGCCTGCGTCATGAGAAGTGATGGTGGACGCAAGGGCAGTGTCGAAGTCAACAGGCGCATGCGTGCGGTTTTCCTGTTTAACACCTTCCATAACGTTGTCCCACAGCTTGGTTGTCGCTTCAGTTGCGCCAGCCAGGAAGGATTCGTCGCCTTCGTACGGGGTATAGTTTTTCTGGATAAAGTCACGTACGTTGACTTCTTTCTGCCAGTCACCTTTCGCGAAACCTTCCCAGGCTATGGCTAACTTTTCATTAAGCTCGGACATGTAACACCTACCTTCTTAAGTGGATTTTTTATTTACTGCCTGAAACGGCCCTTAGTGATGGTCGTCGCCACGCAGGTAAATGACCCAGTATGTCAACCCAACCAGCAAACCACCGCCGATAATGTTCCCGATAGTTACCGGAATCAGGTTATCAGTAATGAAGTTCATCACGGTCAGGTGAGAGAAATTTTCCGGAGCAGAACCGATAGCGGTCCAGAATTCCGGGCTTGCAAAGTCGCGGATTACGATACCCAGCGGGATCATAAACATGTTAGCGATACTGTGCTCAAAGCCGCTGGCAACAAACATAGCCACGGGTAAAATCATAATCATGGCTTTATCCATCAGGCTGCGGCCGGAGTAGCTCATCCACACCGCCAGACAGACCATCAGGTTAGCCAGGATACCCAGACACACGGCTTCAATAAATGTATGGTGCATTTTGTGGTCGGCGGTTTGCAGGACGTTAAGGCCCCATGCACCGTTGGCGGTCATATACTCGCCAGATAGCCACATCAGCAATACAAACAGCAGTGCGCCTATCAGGTTACCAACATAGACGTTGAGCCAGTTTCTTGCCAGTTGACCCCAGGTAATTCGTCCGCTGGCTTTCGCCACGACGATAAGTACGGTGGAAGTAAACAGGTCGGCACCGCAAATGACGCAAAGAATCAGGCCGAGTGAAAAGCAGATTCCCCCAATCAGTTTAGCAATCCCAAAAGGCATCGCGGCAGTGCCGGTTGTCGCCGTAATATAGAAGACAAAAGCAATGGAAATGAAAACACCAGCGGTAATCGCCAGATAAAACGTCTTCATCGGGTGCTTTGTCGCTTTGTAGACACCTGCTTCTTCGGCGACTTTCGCCATGGCTGCAGGGAGTAAAAGATCAAAAGGGTTGTCAGCTTTCACACTAACTCTCTCTTTATAAAAGTTGGCGGTGAGATACTAACAAAGCATTATAGAAGGGAAATTGATGTAGATCATATACCACCGGAACTATAAGCCCTGTATATGTGTGGTTTTTGCCTGTTATGATGATAACTGTTTGTTTTAAATTAAAAAAATAAATTTTAAAATTTACAAATTATGTTGATTTTTTTCATTTTGGGCCACTGCGGACGGTTAATTAAAATGGGGTATTTTTTATTAAAATTAACAATCCCAAAAAGATGTGTAAAAAAAATTACTGTAAATTAACGTTGCAACTACAAATTAGCCATGGGTCTACTTAGCGATGAAAAACGGGGTCCTTATCGACCCCGTAAATAATGTGGCATTCAATAAAATGAAGCGTTATTTATCCCAGAATGCCGCTTTTGCCCGTTGCAATTTTTCATAGGCTTTCAGTAAGGATTGATGGGCCGGGAAAGCCTGCAGATCGCTATCTACAGCCTGCAGACCATAGAATGGTGCTTCACCACTCATCGCTGCGCTGGCGGCTTCTACCGCATCAGCACCGTACATGCGGATAAAGGCATTCAGGTACTGCAGAGGCTGACGTTCTTCTTCCTGGCTGAGCAGCAGCAGCGTCTGCAGGCAGCGGTAGTAATTTGCGCGTTCCGCACTGAAGATAGAAGCATTGAATTCAATGGTCCATTCCGTCCAGATCAACGCCTGCTCTAGATCGCCGCCGGCCAGCGCTAGCATGGCTTTCAGTTCGCCAATACGCAGTGTATACCAGCCGTTGTCTTTGCCCGTCGCCAGGCCCAGCAGCTCGCGTACGCGGGTGAAGTCGTCATTGCCTTCATCGTCCAGTTGCTCGATCAGCGCTAGATAATCTTCTTTTTCCCACTCACTGCCCGGCAGGGAGAGAAGTGTTTCGCGCAGATGGCTACCCATGCTGTTATTGGCCAGCCATAGATCTTCTGCCGGGTAAATGTCTGACATTCCCGGAACGATGATGCGGCAGGCGTAGACGCTCAGGTGCTCATAATCGGCGATGTAAACTTCTTTTTCTTCCTCTTTAAAGATAGCCATCAGGGTAGCGAACTCTTCTTCCGTTGTGCCGGAGAAGCTCCAGTCGACGAACGGGTAGTCGGCATCCTGTTTGAACATATCCCAGGAGATCAGACCGCTGGAATCAATAAAGTGGGTTTCAAGATTGGCATGTTCGGCCACTTCTTCGTCATCGAAAGTGGGCGGCGTAAAGACATCGAGATCTTTCAGGCTACGACCCTGCAACAGCTCGGTGACGGTACGTTCGAGGGCGACGCCGAAGTCCGGATGCGCGCCGAAAGAGGCGAAGCAGGTTCCGTTTGTCGGGTTAAACAACACCACGCAGATAACCGGGTATTTGCCGCCCAGCGAGCCATCGTAAGCAAAAATCGGGAAACCTTCGGCTTCCAGCTTATTGATGGACTCCACCACACCAGGATAACGCGCCATGACCTCTGCCGGAATTTCTGGCAGGCTGATGCTTTCAGCGATGATGCGGTTTTTAATGTGGCGCTCGAAGACTTCAGACAGCGCCTGAACACGCGCTTCGTTCGCCGTGTTGCCCGCTGACATACCGTTAGACACATACAGGTTGCCGACGATATTCATCGGGATATAGACGGTTTCGCCATCGGACTGACGGGTGAACGGCAGGCCGCAAACGCCGCGCTCGTCATTACCAGACTGCAGATCGACCAGCATGCTGGCAGTCAACTGATCGTCAGGATCGTAAAATGCGCGCAGACGAGTATCCAACAGACCTTCCGGCACCTCATCGTCTTCAGTCAGCGGGAACCATTTCTCATTTGGATAGTGGACGAACGGCCCGTTAGCGATGGTTTTGCCCAACCAAAAGTCAGCAAAAAAGTAGTTGGTGGACAGACGTTCGAAATATTCGCCAAGCGCCGAGGCCAGCGCCGCTTTTTTGGTCGCCCCTTTGCCGTTGGTGAAGCACAATGAGCACTCTTTATCACGGATATGTACTGACCACACGTGTGGTACGGGATTCAGCCATGAGGCCTCTTCAATATCAAATCCGAGGTCGAGCAATTTCTGCTGGAAGCGAGCGATGGAATCTTCCAGGGCGGCATCTTTGCCGGGAATAAACGTTTGAGTCATGGCGATCACTTTTATCGTACGTAAAGCGCGCAATGATACGGCTTTTAGATGACCGGCGCTATCTCCATCGTCTGGCTATCCTTACTGACACTCTATAACTGTGCAGGCGTTAACCATGAAGGCATTTGATTGGCATCGTATGGCGCTGGATAAAGTCCCCGTGGACTTTTTGGCGGAGGTGGCTCTGCGGAGCGTGTATACCTTCGTTCTGGTATTTATCTTTCTCAAAATCACCGGACGACGCGGTGTGCGGCAGATGTCGCTGTTTGAGGTCCTCATTATCCTGACCCTCGGTTCTGCGGCGGGCGATGTCGCTTTCTATGATGATGTTCCGATGCTGCCGGTGCTGGTGGTCTTTGTCA
Organism: Raoultella sp.; assembly: GCF_039594335.1. Lineage (NCBI taxonomy): Bacteria > Pseudomonadati > Pseudomonadota > Gammaproteobacteria > Enterobacterales > Enterobacteriaceae > Klebsiella > Raoultella sp. Next base: position 5,763 of record NZ_JBCNNS010000002.1, on the reverse strand, counting down.
CCCTGGCGCTGCTGTACCGGCTGATTATGTGGCTGATGGGCAAAAGCGAGAAGCTGGAGAACTTACTGGAGGGCAAACCGATCCCGGTCATCGAACAGGGTGAACTGGCCTGGGAAAAATTACAGGCGGAAAACATGACCGAATTCGAGTTTTTTATGGAACTGCGGATCAACGGCGTCGAACAGTTAGGGCAGGTCCGGTTGGCAATTCTGGAAACCAACGGTCAAATTAGTCTCTTCTACTATCCGGAGCGGGACGTCAAAGCCGGTCTGTCCATTTTACCTCCGCCCCACAACGCGAGCTATGCCACCATTCCGCGCGACGATGAATATGCCTGCGTACGCTGTAGCGCGGTTCTTACGCTCCGCGCCGGGGATAAACAATTATGTCCGCGCTGCGCAAATGCAGAATGGTCGCGGGCCAGCAGGGCGAAAAGAGTTACCTGACAGCAATTATGTCGGTTTTATGACGTCAAGCTGGCAGATTCTTTTGTGTGATGACAACCACATTTCGTGGCTGCTTAGTTTTACTCGTTGCGGTGTGTGTCACTGAATGATAAAACCGATAGCCACAGGAATAACTTATGCCCGCGATGGTTCGCGTGCAGACAACATAGCAACGTGGTGAGGGGAAATGGCTCAGGTCTATAACTTTAGTTCGGGCCCGGCAATGCTGCCGGCGGAAGTTCTCAAACTGGCACAGCAGGAGCTGTGTGACTGGCATGGCCTGGGTACGTCGGTCATGGAAATCAGTCACCGTGGTAAAGAGTTTATTCAGGTGGCCGAGGCGGCAGAACAGGATTTTCGCGATCTGCTCAATATCCCTTCCAACTACAAAGTTTTATTCTGCCATGGCGGCGGTCGCGCTCAGTTCGCGGGCGTTCCGTTGAACCTGCTGGGTGATCAAACCACTGCTGACTATGTCGATGCAGGTTACTGGGCGGCAAGCGCGATTAAAGAAGCGAAAAAATATTGTTCGCCAAATGCCATTGACGCGAAAATCACGGTTGATGGCCTTCGCGGGGTTAAACCGATGAGCGAATGGCAGCTGACGCCAGGCGCGGCCTATCTGCACTACTGTCCGAATGAAACCATCGACGGCATTGCGATTGATGAAACGCCGAATTTTGCTGACGACGTTGTGGTTGCGGCGGATTTCTCCTCCACGATTCTCTCTGCCCCGATTGATGTCAGCCGATACGGTGTTATCTATGCGGGCGCGCAGAAAAATATCGGTCCGGCGGGCCTGACGCTGGTGATTGTTCGTGAAGATCTGCTGGGTAAAGCCAGTGTCGCCTGTCCGTCCATCCTTGACTACACCGTTCTGGATGCCAACGACTCCATGTTTAACACCCCGCCGACTTTCGCATGGTACCTGGCCGGTCTGGTGTTTAAATGGCTGAAAGAGCAAGGCGGCGTGGCGGCAATGGACACAATCAATCAGCAAAAAGCCGATTTGCTCTATGGTGTGATCGACCGCAGCAGCTTCTATCGTAACGATGTGGCAGCGGCCAACCGTTCCCGTATGAACGTCCCGTTCCAGCTGGCTGACAGTGCCCTGGATAAACTGTTCCTTGAAGAGTCCTTTGCCGCAGGTCTGCATGCCCTGAAGGGCCACCGTGTAGTAGGCGGCATGCGTGCCTCTATCTATAACGCGATGCCGTTGGCGGGCGTGAAGGCGCTGACCGACTTTATGCAGGATTTTGAGCGCCGTCACGGCTAATCACCATCCTGCTTTTCCTCCCCGCAGCGGGTCTGCGGGGTTTTTTATTCTGTTTTTTGAGAGTTAAGTTTGATGGAATCCCTGACGTTACAACCCATTGCGCGAGTCGATGGCACTGTGAACCTGCCTGGGTCAAAAAGTGTCTCTAACCGCGCTTTGCTGCTGGCGGCTTTAGCCCGTGGCACCACGGTGCTGACCAACCTGCTGGACAGCGACGATGTACGCCATATGCTGAATGCCCTGAGCGCCCTGGGAGTTCATTACGTTCTGTCTGCTGACCGTACCCGCTGCGAAGTGACCGGCAACGCTGGGCCGCTGCTGGCTGACAATGCGCTGGAGCTGTTCCTCGGTAACGCAGGGACCGCCATGCGTCCGCTGGCGGCCGCGCTGTGTCTGGGCAGCAATGATATCGTGCTGACCGGCGAACCGCGAATGAAAGAGCGTCCCATTGGCCATCTGGTCGATGCCCTGCGCCAGGGCGGCGCGCAGATTGACTATCTGGAGCAGGAAAACTATCCACCTCTGCGCTTGCGTGGTGGTTTTACCGGCGGCGAAGTTGAAGTGGACGGCAGCGTCTCCAGCCAGTTCCTGACCGCGCTGCTGATGGCTGCGCCGCTGGCGCCGCAGGATACCGTCATCGCGATTAAAGGCGATCTGGTTTCCAGACCGTATATCGACATCACGTTGCATCTGATGAAAACATTCGGCGTTGAGGTCGAAAATCAGGCCTATCAGCGCTTTATTGTCAGCGGCAATCAGCAGTATCAGTCGCCGGGTGATTACCTGGTGGAAGGGGATGCCTCGTCGGCGTCTTATTTTCTCGCTGCCGGCGCCATCAAAGGCGGGACGGTAAAAGTTACCGGTATCGGTCGCAACAGCGTACAGGGCGATATCCGTTTTGCCGACGTACTGGAAAAAATGGGCGCAACCGTCACCTGGGGTGAGGACTTCATTGCCTGCACGCAGGGTGAACTGAACGCTATCGATATGGACATGAACCATATTCCGGATGCGGCGATGACGATCGCCACCACGGCGCTGTTTGCAAAAGGTACCACCACTCTGCGCAACATCTATAACTGGCGCGTCAAAGAGACCGACCGTCTGTTTGCCATGGCGACAGAGCTGCGTAAAGTGGGAGCAGAGGTGGAAGAGGGGGAGGATTACATCCGCATCACTCCGCCTGCAAAGCTCCAGTTTGCGGACATCGGCACCTATAACGACCACCGTATGGCAATGTGCTTCTCGCTGGTGGCGCTTTCCGATACGCCGGTAACCATTCTCGACCCGAAATGTACGGCGAAAACGTTCCCTGATTACTTTGAGCAACTGGCGCGGATCAGCACGCTGGCTTAACGTTCGCCTTCGTATAAAGTAAAACGAAAAAGTAAAATATTGTCATCTTCCGGGCTGACGTTCCGTCGGCCCGCTATAATTGCGCAGTTCTTCTGCGTTTCATTTCTGGTAGTCCGTAATTTGCAAGCAATGCTCACTTTCCGGCGTAGAGATGCGTATAATGCGCGGCGTTTACATTCTATGCGCCTTGCTGAAGGAGGAAAAGATGACGGCAAATATTCCGGTAATCACCATTGATGGGCCTGGCGGTGCAGGTAAAGGCACATTGTGCAAGGCAATGGCGGAAGCGCTGGGCTGGCATTTGCTGGATTCCGGGGCCATTTATCGTGTTCTGGCCCTCGCGGCGCTGCATCACCATGTCGATGTTGAATCTGAAGAGGCGCTGGTGCCGTTAGCGGCTCACCTGGACGTGCGTTTTATCTCCACCGACGGCAGTCTGGAAGTGATACTTGAAGGCGAGGACGTCAGCGCTGCCATTCGTACACAGGAAGTGGCCAATGCCGCATCGAAAGTTGCCGCGTTCCCCCGCGTGCGCGAAGCGTTGCTTCGTCGTCAGCGCGCATTTCGTGAACTGCCTGGCCTGATTGCCGACGGACGCGATATGGGAACCGTGGTGTTTCCCGATGCGCCAGTGAAAATTTTCCTTGATGCATCCGCGCAGGAGCGCGCCCATCGGCGTATGCTGCAGTTGCAGGAAAAGGGCTTTAGTGTTAACTTTGAACGTCTTTTGTCCGAGATAAAAGAGCGTGACGATCGTGACCGTAATCGCAGCGTGGCACCGCTTGTCCCGGCCGCTGATGCTTTAGTTCTCGATTCTACTGAACTAAACATTGAGCAAGTTATTGAAAAAGCGCTACACTATGCGCGCGAAAAACTGGCAGTCGCCTGACCGCCCGGCGGTGAAGCGAAATGGCCTCTGAATTATAGCAGTACCCCCGCAGCAATGGAGTGTTAGCGGGTATGTTAAACAACCCCATCCGGCACGGAGCCAGGTGGACGTTAAATATGAAACCTGAAGATTAAACATGACTGAATCTTTTGCTCAACTATTTGAAGAATCCTTAAAAACAATCGAAACCCGTCCGGGTTCCATCGTTCGTGGTGTTGTTGTTGCTATCGACAAAGATATCGTACTGGTTGACGCCGGTCTGAAATCTGAGTCTGCCATTCCGGCAGAGCAGTTCAAAAACGCCCAGGGCGAGCTGGAAATCCAGGTCGGTGACGAAGTTGACGTTGCTCTGGATGCAGTAGAAGACGGCTTCGGTGAAACCTTGCTGTCCCGTGAAAAAGCTAAACGTCACGAAGCTTGGATCACGCTGGAAAAAGCTTACGAAGAAGCTGAAACTGTAGTCGGTGTTATCAACGGCAAAGTTAAAGGTGGCTTCACTGTTGAGCTGAATGGTATTCGTGCGTTCCTGCCAGGTTCCCTGGTTGACGTTCGTCCGGTTCGCGACACGCTGCACCTCGAAGGCAAAGAGCTTGAGTTCAAAGTCATCAAGCTGGACCAGAAGCGTAACAACGTTGTTGTATCCCGTCGTGCCGTTATCGAATCCGAAAACAGCGCAGAACGCGATCAGCTGCTGGAAAACCTGCAGGAAGGCATGGAAGTCAAAGGTATCGTTAAGAACCTCACTGACTACGGCGCATTCGTTGATCTGGGCGGCGTTGACGGCCTGCTGCACATCACTGACATGGCGTGGAAACGCGTTAAGCACCCGAGCGAAATCGTAAACGTTGGCGACGAAATCACTGTTAAAGTGCTGAAGTTCGACCGCGAGCGTACTCGTGTATCTCTGGGCCTGAAACAGCTGGGCGAAGATCCGTGGGTAGCTATCGCTAAGCGTTATCCGGAAGGTACCAAACTGACCGGTCGCGTGACCAACCTGACCGACTACGGCTGCTTCGTTGAAATCGAAGAAGGCGTTGAAGGCCTGGTTCACGTTTCCGAGATGGACTGGACCAACAAAAACATCCACCCGTCCAAAGTTGTTAACGTTGGCGACGTAGTGGAAGTTATGGTTCTGGATATCGACGAAGAACGTCGTCGTATCTCTCTGGGTCTGAAGCAGTGCAAAAACAACCCGTGGCAGCAGTTTGCGGAAACCCACAACAAGGGCGACCGTGTTGAAGGTAAAATCAAGTCTATCACTGACTTCGGTATCTTCATCGGCCTGGACGGCGGCATCGACGGCCTGGTTCACCTGTCTGACATCTCCTGGAACGTTGCAGGCGAAGAAGCAGTTCGTGAATACAAAAAAGGCGACGAAATCGCAGCCGTTGTTCTGCAGGTTGACGCAGAACGTGAGCGTATCTCTCTGGGCGTTAAACAGCTCGCAGAAGATCCGTTCAACAACTGGGTTGCACTGAACAAGAAAGGCGCAATCGTAAACGGTAAAGTCACTGCAGTTGACGCTAAAGGCGCAACAGTAGAACTGGCTGACGGCGTTGAAGGTTACCTGCGCGCTTCTGAAGCTTCCCGTGACCGCGTTGAAGATGCAACTCTGGTTCTGAGTGTTGGCGACGACGTTGAAGCTAAATTCACCGGCGTTGATCGTAAAAACCGTGCAATCAGCCTGTCTGTTCGTGCTAAAGACGAAGCTGATGAGAAAGATGCAATCGCAACTGTTAACAAACAGGAAGATGCAAACTTCTCTAACAACGCAATGGCTGAAGCTTTCAAAGCAG
>NZ_JBCNNS010000199.1:0-5667 GCF_039594335.1 Raoultella sp. | reverse complement strand
GGCAATGCCCTGGCCGACGCCAATACACATGGTACACAGCGCATAGCGACCACCGGTGCGACGCAACTGATACGCGGCGGTCATCGCCAGACGCCCGCCCGACGCGCCCAAAGGGTGGCCCAGCGCAATGGCGCCGCCGTTGGGATTAACGTGAGGCGCATCATCGGCCAGCCCTAAATCGCGGGTCACCGCCAGCGCCTGCGCGGCGAACGCTTCATTCAATTCAATCACGTCCATTTGATCCAGCGTCAGCCCGGTCTGCGCCAGCACTTTACGTACCGCCGGAGCCGGACCGAAGCCCATAATGCGCGGCGCCACGCCCGCCGTCGCCACGCCGACAACCCGGGCCAGAGGTTGCAGATCGTTGGCCATCAGTGCCGATTCGCTGGCCAGCAGCAAGGCACAGGCACCGTCGTTTACCCCGGAAGCGTTCCCCGCAGTCACCGAACCATCTGGACGCACCACCCCTTTGAGTTTCGCCAGCGCCTGCGCCGACGTGCTGCGCGGGTGTTCATCGCGGGTAAACAACAGCGGGTCGCCTTTACGCTGCGCGACAGAGACCGGTATCAGCTCATCCGCAAACCGTCCAGCCTCCTGCGCCTCGGCGGTACGCATCTGGCTTCGCAGCGCAAAAGCATCCTGGTCAGCGCGGGAAATCGCGAACTCATCGGCCACATTTTCCGCGGTTTCCGGCATCGAATCCACGCCGTACAGCGCTTTCATCTGCGGGTTAATAAAACGCCAGCCGATAGTGGTATCTTCCATCTGCATCGTGCGGCTAAAAGCGCTTTCGGCCTTGCCCATCACAAACGGCGCCCGCGACATGCTCTCCACGCCGCCGGCGATCATCAGTTGAGTTTCGCCGCTTTTGATCGCGCGCGAAGCGAAGCCAATCGCATCAAGACTGGAGCCGCACAACCGGTTAATGGTACTGCCCGGCACCGTTTGCGGTAGACCGGCCAGCAGCAACGCCATGCGGGCAACGTTACGGTTATCTTCCCCGGCCTGGTTTGCGCAGCCATAAATCACGTCATCAATGCGCGCAGGATCCAGCCCTGGGTTACGCGCCAACAGCGCTTTCAGCGGCAGAGCGGCCAAATCATCGGCGCGCATCGTCGCCAGCGTACCACCAAAACGTCCGAACGGTGTACGCACCGCATCACAGATAAATGCCTGATTCATCATAGGTTCCTTATGCGATTTCCGCCAGATGTTCGAAGGTCAGCGCCACCGGAGTGATGCGCTGCAGTTCCTCAAAAGAGAGGCCGTTGAAAATTTCCCGTACCACCGGGCCGGTCGGCGTGATGTCAATGACCGCCAGGTCGGTGTAGATCCGGCTGACGCAGCCCACTCCGGTGAGCGGGTAGCTGCACTGTTCAACCAGCTTACACTCGCCGTCGCGGGTCAGATGATCCATCATCACAAACACCTGACGTGCGCCGATGGCGAGATCCATCGCCCCACCTACCGCCGGGATCGCGTCCGGGGCGCCGGTACTCCAGTTGGCAAGGTCGCCGCTGGCCGAGACCTGATACGCCCCCAGCACGCAAATGTCGAGGTGACCGCCGCGCATCATGGCGAATGAGTCGCCGTGATGGAAAAAGCAGCCGCCTTTGAGCAGGGTCACGTACTCTTTACCGGCATTAATCAGCTCAGGATCTTCTTCACCCGGCAGCGGCTTCCCCCCCATCCCCAACAGGCCATTTTCACTGTGCAGAAACACTTCTTTGTCGGTCGGCAGGTAGTTGGCGATGCGTGTAGGTAAACCGATGCCCAGGTTGACATAGGCCCCTTCCGGAATATCGCGCGCCACTCGCTGGGCCATTTCATCGCGGGTTAGTTTTTGCATGGCTGGCTCCTCAGGCGCGTAGTGCAGTGGTCAGGTGTTCCAGCGAGAACACGCGCTGGACGAAAATTCCCGGGGTGATCACGTTTTCCGGGTCAAGGTCGCCAAGGCTCACCAGACGGGAGACTTCAACGATGGTGGTCTTTGCGGCGGTGGCCATAATGGGACCGAAGTTACGCGCCGCTTTGCGGTACACCAGATTGCCCCAGCGATCCGCCTGATGCGCTTTGATCAGCGCAAAATCGGCCTTGATCGGGTATTCGAGGACGTACTGACGACCATCGATTTCGCGGCTCTCTTTGCCTTCAGCCAGCGGCGTGCCGTAGCCAGTCGGGGTAAATATCGCGCCGAGCCCGGCGCCGGCGGCCTGGATTCGCGCCGCGAGGTTACCCTGCGGAACCAGTTCCAGCTCCACTTTGCCGCGACGATAAAGATCGTCAAAAATCTGTGAGTCAACCTGGCGTGGGAAAGAACACACCATCTTTCTCACGCGTTCGGCCTTCAGCAGTGCCGCCAGGCCAACTTCACCGTTGCCCGCATTGTTGTTGATAATGGTCAGTTCGCGGGCGCCCTGCTCAATCAGGGCATCAATCAGGTACGTTGGCTGACCGGCGGGACCAAAACCGCCGATCATGATGGTCGCCCCGTCATGAATCCCGGCGATGGCATCACTTAGCGTCGACACGCTTTTATCAATCATCAGGTCGCTCCTTTACGTGCGGTAATCGCACTTTTATGCGTTTTTCGCACAAAATGTGACCCGCTTAACGATGTTGGTCAAGGGCGATAATCGAAATATGGTGCGATAATCGAACATCGTATATCTTTAGCGAAAGAATGTGATCGATGGCAAATATGGAGAAGAAAATGGAGAAGCATCCAGACGATTTACTGACGGGCGACAGCGATCCGTTTAAAGGCGATCCGAATTTTATGGCCTCGCTGGCTCGCGGGCTGGAAGTGATTCAGGCCTTCACCCCGCAGCGTCCGATCCTGTCTATCTCGCAAATCAGTCAGAAGACCGGCATTCCGCGCGCGGCGGTGCGCCGCTGCCTGTACACACTGGGCAAGCTGGGGTTCGTCTATGCGGAAGATGGCAAAAATTTCCAGCTGCGCCCGCGTATTCTGGCCCTTGGCCATGCGTGGTTAGCCTCCACGCCGCTGGCGCGTTCGGCGCAACCGGTGCTGAAACATCTGAGCGAAATGCTTAACGAGTCTTGCTCGATCGCCACCCTCGATGGCGACGATATTCTCTACATCGCCCGCGCCTCCAGTTCGCGGATAATGACCATCGATCTGGATATCGGCAGCCGCCTACCGGCCTGGGCGACCTCTATGGGGCGCGTGCTATTAAGCCATATGCCGGAAGAGAAGCTCAACGATATGCTAGCGCGGGTCACGATGATTCGCTACACCCCGCAAACGGTGGATTCGGTGAACAAGTTGCGCGCGGAGCTGAAGCGCGTCCAACAGCAGGGTTATGCGCTCAACGATCAAGAGTTGGAAATGGGGCTGCGCTCGCTGGCGGTGCCTTTATTCAACCCGCAGGGCCAGATCCAGGCCGCGCTGAACGTCGGCGTGCATGCCGGACAGGTCTCCACTCGCGAGATGCTGGAAAGAGTGCTCCCCGAGCTGCAAAAAGCGGCCCGGGAGCTGACGCTGCTGCTGCGCTAGCGGCTGCGTTTGGCGTGACGTTCCCAGTTTTCCTGTTTCGCCTCGGCGGATTTGCGCAACGCGACGTAACACGCTCCGCTGCCGCCATGCTGTGCCGAGGCCACACAGAACGCCTGTACCTCGGGCAGTTCGACCAGCCAGCGCGCCAGATAGCTACGCACGATATTGGCGTGTGCGTTATCTTCCCGCCCTTTTCCGTGCACGATCAGCAAATTGCGCAGCCCCTCTTTCTGCGCCTGTACCACAAAGGCAAACAGCATTTGCCGGCACTGTTCGACAGGACGGCGCAACAGATTCAGGCTGGCCTGCTGGTCATATTTCCCCAGACGCAGCTTATCCAGCACCCCGTTTTGCAGCCCTTCGCGTTTAAATTCCAGCGCGGTCGTCAGCGGCAGAATATCGAGATAACCGGTGGTGAGAAAATTATCGAGCTGCAGGACATCAAGACGCTGCGTCGGGCGGGGGTTGCGTTCAGGATGCCAATGAACGTCGTTGCCGCGCTTCAGAGGCTGAACGTCTTCCATGGCGCCAAGAAATAGCGATTTGTCGTCAAGATTCATGTGCACTCCTCCGGCTGCTACCGGAGGCTACTATACCACGCCCCGCGTCCTCAATGGGTTTGTCGACAATTTGCCCTCCCGATTTCAGGCGGGCAACAGGTGGCGACTTTGTCGGCGAAACTGGGTGATCAACGAGGCCGTTAGCGGCGTCTGGCGCGAGTCGCGGCGCTGGATCAGGTAACAGGTCGCTTTCGGTAACGGGTGGCCAGAACCTGATCACCCTCCCGCGCGCGGGACGAGACATGGCGTGACTACCGACGATCACGCGGATATTTACTCCCGCGCCGGACGACGTACTTCACCGTCTGGAGAGCGGCGTCGCTGATTTATAATATCAGCCTTATCCTGCACAGCATTTTTTCATCTACCTTACAGATGCCGTTTTTTTAAATGCATTTGTTTCAGCATGTTATACACGGACTCAATTATCAGAGAGACCGTATCTAACAATAACCCACTGATAATCAACATTAAAATCCCTGTCAGTATATATTGCATATCGATACCTCTGATGGTTATAAAAAAACCAGATTGCAATCGCGCGCCATTTCTCCCTCTGTATCCGCACAGCGGTGGATTATCTTTCAGGAGTATAGGTGCCGAAACGGAGCGCGTGATATCTTGTCAACACAGCGCAGTAATTATCTTGCAAATCAGGTAACAAGGAGAAACGATGCTGGTACTGCTGCAGGACAAAATCGAGACCCCGCTGGGGCCGTTATGGATTCTTTGCGATGAGCAGTTTCGCCTACGCGCCGTGGAATGGGATGAGCATAGCGACCGTATGACACAGCTGCTTGAGCTGCACTATCGTCATGAAGGTTATCAACGCATCGATGCCCGCGATCCCGGTGGGCTGAGTCGCCAGCTTGATGCCTACTTCGCCGGCGATCTCAGCATCATCGAGACGCTGCCGACGGCAACAGCAGGCACTCCTTTTCAACGCGAAGTCTGGCAAGCCCTGCGCACCATTCCCTGTGGTCAGGTGATGCATTACGGTCAGTTGGCGGAAGCACTGGGGCGTCCAGGCGCGGCGCGTGCAGTCGGCGCGGCCAATGGCTCAAACCCGGTCAGCATTGTCGTGCCCTGCCACCGCGTCATTGGGCGCAACGGCACCATGACCGGCTATGCCGGCGGCGTGCAGCGGAAAGAGTGGTTATTGCGCCACGAGGGGTATCTGCTTCTTTAACGCTACGTGCCTTTTATCGGAAGTATCAGACAATTTTACAATAAGCCAAAGGTAAATATTTCATTACCTATCAATAAGATAAAAGTAGTAAAAGCTTTACCCTTTTAATATTACGTGTTTCACGGGTTCGAGGCTTACCTGCTCACCAAAAAGATGTTAAAATTGACCAATATCAATTAAGGCTTGAGCAGACTTATGATCCCGGAAAAGAGAATTATACGACGCATTCAGTCTGGCGGTTGCGCAATCCATTGTCAGGATTGCAGCATCAGTCAGCTTTGCATCCCTTTTACTCTGAACGAGCACGAGCTTGATCAGCTGGATAATATCATCGAGCGTAAAAAGCCAATCCAGAAAGGGCAAACCTTATTCAAAGCTGGTGATGAGCTGAAATCTCT
>NZ_JBCNNS010000198.1:0-5841 GCF_039594335.1 Raoultella sp. | reverse complement strand
GATTCTATCTCGGCAGCATTGGCGGCCCGGCGGCGGTGCTGGCGCAGCAGAGTATTAAGAGCCTGGAGTGCGTGGCGTATCCGGAACTGGGGATGGAGGCTATCTGGAAAATCGAAGTGGAAGATTTTCCGGCCTTCATTCTGGTGGATGACAAAGGCAACGACTTCTTCCAGCAGATTCAGAACAAACAGTGTAACGGCTGTGCCCAGCGGTAATGTTGCCGGCTAAAACCGGCGCTGCATCATGCCTGTCAGTCCAGCGACTGACAGGTTTTTTTATCTTATCCGTCGCTACGCTCCCACCTGACAAGACAGCAGCGAATTGACAGGCACGTTTTTATCACTTCGCGGCTAGTGACCGGCCGAGGAGGCGCCCGGCGCTCCGGCACGGCTGAACGGCGGACGGGCAAACCAGATAACCACGATCAGTGCCATAAAGCCCCAGCCCAGAACCCAGAAATAGTCGATGGTCGACATCATGTAGGCCTGCTGCTCAATACTCTTATCAATCAGCGCCATATGCTGCTGCGTGGCTCCGCCCATCTTGTCGATATAGTCCACCGCTGCCGGATTGTAGGCGGAGACGCTTTCCGTCAGGTTAGCATGGTGGAAAACTTCCCGACGGGACCAGATCCAGGTCGTGAGCGACGACGCAAAAGAGCCGCCCAGCACGCGGAAAAAAGTCGCCAGCCCGGAGCCTTCCGCCACTTCCGCCCCGTTCAGGTTAGACAGCACAATCGAGGTAATGGGCATGAAGAAAAACGCCACGCCGATCCCCATAAACAGCTGCACTTCCGCGATGGTGCGAAAATCGACGTCGGTGTTGAACCGGGCGCGAATAAGGCAGGATGCCCCCATGGTCAAAAAGGAGAGCGAAGCCAGAATCCGCAGGTCGAAATGATTGGCGTAACGGCCAATAATCGGCGTCATCATCAGCGGCAGGATCCCCATCGGCGCGGCGGCCAGCCCGGCCCAGATCGCCGTGTAGCCCATCTGCGTTTGTAGCCACTGCGGCAGAATAATATTGATAGCAAAAAAAGCCGCGTAGCCCAGGGTCAGCGAGAGCGTACCAATCGCAAAATTGCGATCTTTGAACAATCGCAGGTTAACAATCGGATGACGCTCACCCAGTTCCCAGATAACGAAAGACACCAGCGAGATGGCTGAAATCGTCGACATCACGATAATGTGCGAGGAGGCAAACCAGTCAAGATCGTTGCCTTTATCAAGCACCACCTGCAGCAGCCCAACCCCGAGCACCAACAGCGCAATCCCGATGTAATCAATGGGAGCATGGGTGGCGGTCTCTTGCCGTTCGCGCATCTGCGTCCAGACCACAATAGTGGCGAAGATGCCGATCGGCACGTTGATGTAGAAGATCCACGGCCAGGAGTAGTTGTCCGTTATCCAGCCGCCGGTAATCGGCCCGACAATCGGCGCTACCACGGTCACCATCGACAGGAGCGCCAGCGCCATACTGCGTTTACTGGCAGGGAAAATCACCAGCAGTAGCGTTTGGCACATCGGGAACATAGGACCGGCGAAAAACCCCTGCAGCGCGCGGAAAATAATCAGCTCAGTCATACTGTGGGCAAATCCACACAGGAATGAGGTTAGCGTAAACATCATCACTGAGCCGATAAAGAGCTTTAACTGCCCGAAGCGGCGGGTAAACCAACCTGTCAGCGGCAGCGCGATGGCGTTACACACCGCAAATGAGGTGATCACCCATGTTCCCTGATCCGCGCTGACCCCGAGGTTGCCGGCAATCGTTGGCAACGCCACGTTGGCAATAGTGGAATCCAGCACCTGCATAAATGTGGCCAGAGACAGCGCGAGCACCGCCAGCCACATGTTGGGCGGTGTAAAGGCAGCCTTATCGTGCATAGCGTCTCTCTTAACGGGCGCCGGCGGCTACCGTTTTGCTGTTGTCATGAAGGATTTTAGCCACCAGCTTGTCCGCTTCTGCCAGCGGGTTTTGATACACATCCGTGGTGAAACGCGGACTGCTAACGGTTTGCTGCGGCAGCAGGTGCCCGTCGACGTCGCGAATATCGACGCTGACGTTCATCGACAGGCCGACGCGCAGCGGGTTTTTCTGCATATCATGCGGATCGAGCACGATACGGACCGGCAGACGCTGGACGATTTTGATCCAGTTGCCGCTGGCGTTCTGCGCTGGCAGCAGCGAAAACGCGCTGCCGGTGCCAATTCCCAGGCTTTCAATGGTGCCGTGATACTTGACATCATCGCCATACAGGTCCGCGCTGAGGGTCACTTTTTGTCCGAGACGCATCTCCTTCATCTGGCTCTCTTTGAAGTTGGCATCCACCCAGACTTCGTTCAGCGGCACGATAGCCATCAACGTCGTGCCGGAATCAACGCGCATGCCGAGCTGCACCGCGCGCTTCGCCACATAGCCGCTGACCGGGGCCAAGATGGTGCTTCGGGAATTGTCGAGATAGCGCTGACGGAGCGTGGCGACGGCACTTTTAATTTCCGGGTGGCTGTCGATGACGGTGTCATCCACCATGGCGATATTGGTGCGCAACGCCTCCTGAGCGGCCAGAAGATCGCTTTGCGCGCTGGTGACCGCATCGCGATAATGAGCCAGGTCTTCCGCAGCGATCGCCCCGCTCTGGAAGATTTTCTGCCGCCGCGCATAGTCATTTTGCGCTGTTTGCAACGCCACTTTTTTCGCAGCGACCTGCGCGCGGTAGCTATCCGCAGTGCTGTACAACCCGCGGACCTGGCGAACCGTATTCGCCAGACTGGCTTCCGCCTGCTGCAGCGCAATTTCAGTATCGCTGGGGTCGAGCAGCACCAGGGGTTGACCTTTCTGTACAAAGTCCCCTTCATCCACCGTCACCTGAGTGACCGTACCGCCAATCTGCGGGGTGAGCGTCACCTGGTTTCCATTGACATAGGCATCGTCGGTCGTTTCATAGTAGCGGGCGTACAGCAAATACCACGCCACCCCGCCACCGGCGGCAAGAAGCAGAATAATCAATAAAATAATAAAGTTTCGTTTGCGCTTGCTGCCGCGCTCAGCCTGTTGTACCGCAGTGGTTTCCATCTTGTCAGGACCTTTTTGAATGCGTTAGCGATGAGGGGCGACGATCTCGTCCGGCAGCATTTTTGTCATGAGATCGACCAGCTGTCGGGATTCATCGGGAGTGAGTCGGGCAGTGAGTTCGCTGATGATCGACACCAGCGCCTCATTGACAAAGCGCTCGCAAATCAGCAGCCCTTTATCGGTCAATGCCAGAATCACCTGGCGTTTATCCTGTGGATTTGGGGCCCGGCTGATCAGCTCACGCTTGACCATGCGATCCACCATCCGGCTCATGGCGCCGGCGTCCATCACCAGGTTTTTACTGATCTCGACCGGGCTGTTAAAGCCTTTATAAATACTGATCAGCACCTTGAACTGCGCCGCGGTAATGTCCATGCCGGAGAAGTGCTGGCTAATCAGCTGGTCCTTGAACTGGTTAGCCAGATGGATCAACAAACCTAAGTGAAATCTATTGTTAATAATACCCGGATGGTTATTCATGATATTTGCCTGGTCAGTAATTACAAATGAAATTACTGACCAGGCAAATATTTGTCAACGTAGTGTTAAGAAGATCGCACATTTTGTCAGCGCGGAGGCCACTGCGCGGCACACCGTGACGCAGCACCCCGCGTCGTTTGACAGCCCGGTACCCGGATATTCTCCCCCCTGTCCGCACGTTAGAATTCGCTTATCGCTGGCCTGGACGCAAGGCAAGATCTGGTCAGGGAATGTCGTTGACTGTCCGAAAAATAACAATAATTCGCTTTTTGGGCGGCGGCATATGAATAAGATACAGGCACTATTTTGGGCGGGCAGATCAGGCAGCCGAAGGGAACCGCGAGGGTGGGGAAAGAGGATTGGTACGCCGCGCCTGCGGCGACAGACCTGCACCTGCAGATAAAAGAGGGGTAAGTCATGATGCTGGCCGGTGGAGACCGGCCAGCAAAACCGCGTCAGGACGGTTTTTCATCCAGCTCATCAAACACCTGCTGCGCAAGGTGCATCGTGGCATTGGCGGCAGGCAGCCCGCAGTACAGCGCGGAGTGCATAATCAACTCTTTCAGCTCATCGCGGGTCACGCCATTAGTAAACGCCGCGCGCAAATGCATTTTCAGCTCCGCTTCACGATTGAGCGCAATCAGCATCGCGATGGTTATCATACTGCGGGTATGGTGATCCAGCCCAGGTCGGGTCCAGGTTTCTCCCCACGCATAGCGGGTAATGAAATCCTGAAACTCGTCATTGAGCGGCGTCAGATTGCGCAGCGTGCGGTCGACGTGGGTATCGCCCAGGACTTTGCGTCGAACATTCATGCCCTGCTGGTAACGCGTTTTATCGTCCACTCTCGTTCTCCTGCAAAAATCCCAACAGCGCCACGCTAAAGGCCTCCGGCGACTCGATGCTGGACAGATGTGACGCGGAGAGCATCACCACCTGCGAGGAGGGGATCTGCTGATGTAAAAAGTGGGCATCAGCAACGGTAGTGACAGGGTCACTTTCACCGGCAATAATTAACGTCGGCACGCTAATGTGACCAACTTCGCTGCGCAAATCGGCTGCCGCCAGCGCTTCGCAGCACTCAGCATACCCTTGCGCATTGCTATGGGTCAGCTGATGGCACAGCGCCTCGACTACCTCCGGCGCCTTCTGACGGAAGGCGCGTGTAAACCAGCGGTCCGCTGCGCCGGCAGCCACCACGTCCATGCCTTCCTGACGCACGGTACGCGAACGAGAAAGCCAACTGGCCTGATCGCCAATCCGCGCTGCGGTGTTGGCCACCGCGATACCGTAAAAACGATCTGCGGCAAAGCGCCCCAACCACAGCCCGGTAAGGCCGCCCATCGAGATGCCACAAAACCAGGCTTTGGCGATATTGAGATGATCGAGCAGCGCAATAACATCTTCGCCAAGCTGCGCCAGCGTCACCTTGCCCGACTTTTGGGTTTTACCATGGCCATGGCTGTCATAGCGCAGCACGCGGAACCGCTGGGTTAAGGTCGCCATCTGCGGCTGCCACATTGCGCGGGTGGTGCCGAGCGAGTTTGAAAGCACAATGACCGGCGCGCCTTCCGGCCCGTCCAGCTGATAATCAAGGTTCATCACGTTGCTCCTTGTAACGCGCCACGACCTGGCGCACAAAACGTTCGGCGCTGCCGGTGGCCGTGGCCGGGTCCAGCAGTTGCGTTAAACGGGAGGTCGAAAGGTGCTGGCTGACCAGCGGGTCATTCTCCAGCAATTCCTGCAGCGGGCGGGATTCGTCGATCGCCTCACGGCACAGCGCCTCAATACGGTGATGAGCATCGGCTTTACCAATAAACGCCGCCAGCGCCAGCGTCACTGCCTCGGCCATAATCAGTCCGTGGGTCATCTCCAGATCGGCCCGCATTTTTTGCGGGAAGACCTGCATATCGCGAACCAGCGCATCGCTTTGCGCCAGCGCGCCCCCCACCAGCATAATCAGCTCCGGCAGGGTCTCCCATTCCGCCTGCCAGCCGCCAAGGGCGCGTTCATGTTGCTGAATCTGGCTGGCGTAAAGCGTTGCCACCAGCCCTGGCGTGCGCTGGGCTGCGGTTAAAATCGCGCTACAGGCGACTGGGTTGCGTTTGTGCGGCATGGTCGACGATCCGCCACGTCCTTGCGCAACCGGTTCGCTGACCTCCGCCACTTCGGTTTGCATCAGCAGGGAGAAATCGTTAGCAAATTTGCCCAGCGTGCCGCACAGACCAGCAAACCAGGCGCCCACCTCCAGCAGCCGATCACGCTGGCTGTGCCACGGCGTATCCG
>NZ_JBCNNS010000197.1:0-5879 GCF_039594335.1 Raoultella sp. | reverse complement strand
AGCATATATTAAACGAGGTTCATTATGTTTGGAATCTACCGAGGGCGCCGCCTGGCACTGTACATCCTGTTGGCTATTATGATTGCTACTATAGTGGGATATAGCACCTATACTTTTGTAAAATACACACTTTAATAATGACTTTAATTGACATTAATGTGTAATTAATTTAATTACAAACAATGCGAAAAATATTAATAGGGGAAATAAAAATATAATATTATCGCTACGAACAATGACGTAAAATAATCACTCAGGAAAGGATATTGCGTTGCATGTCATTTTACCGGACAATATGTTTTTTAACTGATGATTAACAAGTAATGAAACATCCGCTCGAAACGCTGATCGCCGCCGCAGGCATTTTATTGTTGGCCCTGATCTCTTGTTTATTGCTGCCAGCGCCATCCCTTGGGATAACGCTGGCACAAAAACTGGTTGATACCTTCCATCTGATGGATCTCAACCAGTTTTATACCCTGCTCTTTTGTCTGTGGTTCTTAGCGCTGGGCACGATTGAATATGTGGTGTTGCGTTGGGTCTGGCGCCGCTGGTTTTCCCTTGAGCGCTAAGCCGGTAAAGTCACGCATTCCCGCCACCAGCGCCTCGCACCAGGCGGCATAATCATGGCCGCTTGAAGAAGGATGGAAGCTGACACGATAGCCCTTATCGCGTAACGCCTGTTCAAACGCGAGAGTATTACTGTAAATCCCACCATCAGCTCCCGAGGTCTCAAACCGGCCCGCCTGGAGCCAGAAACGTAGCGGATAGCGCAGCGACTGCTGATACTGGCGCGTCAGCCAGCCGGCTTCCTCGCCTTCCGGCGCCCACCAGTAAGAACCGGACAGGCTGAGGACATTGGCAAACTGCCGCGGATAACGCAGCGCAACCCACGATGCGGCCAGGCCGCCGTAGCTGGAGCCGGCGACAACGGTTTTTTGACGGATGACATCCAGCCCCTGTCGTCGCAGCCAGGGCAGCAGCTCATGGGCCATAAAATCGGCAAAGAAGGGGTTGGGCGGCAGCTCTTTCGCCCGGCGCGAGTGATCGAGACTATCAATAAACACCACGTTGATCGGCGGCAGCGCATGACTGGCGATCAGGCTGTCCAGCACGTTGGCAAAACGGTATTCATCCTGATAGGTTTTGCCATCAAACAACATCAGCGTCCAGCGCGCAGGCTGCGGCAGGCGCGGGCGGTAGATCATCACTTCCCGGGTATTGCGCAAAAAATCGCTGCGCAGCTGATGGTGGGTCAAGGTACCATAGCGCAGCGGCTGCCCCCTCCGCTGCGCCGTGCAGTAGCGCGCCGGATTGAGCGCCAGCAGCGAATAGCGGCGCCAGCGATCGCTGGCGCGATTGATACTGTGCGGGTTCAGCGGATCGGCCTGAGCGCTGACCAGAATCGCCCGCCGCTGCTCATGTCCGCCGCCGTCGACCTGCGGGACATCTGGCGCCAGCTTATATTGCATCAACGTATCTGCCGGCACCACGTAGCTGCGGAACCAGACATCAGAATGGCCAAGCCGAAACAGCGGATCGTGATCGCCCGCCGGAGATCCCAACAGGAAGACGTTTTTGCTCGCCCCGCGCCACAGGAAGGTGACGCGCTTGTGTCCTGCATCCACCGGTTCCACCATCGGCGTCCCTTCCTGTTCACGCTCCTGCCAGAAACTCACCGTGGAACCGCCCGCCGCCAGCTCCTGCATCAGCTGCTGCAAACGGGGACTGACGGGATCCAGGACCTGGGTTTTCGCCAGCGCGGTGGTCTCTTTCATCCGCCAGCGGAAACGCCAGCGGGTGCCTTCTTCACCGTGGAACACCAGCACAGAAGCGCGGTTCACCGGCAGGGAGAACAACAGCGTCTGCTCGCCATCCGGCGGCCCTCCCGCCAGCAGCGTGTGCAGCCGACGATGATTTTCATCCAGCAGGCGGGCATCCGTTACCCCGGAAATCGTCGCCGAAACGTAGTTTTCCCCCAACGTCGGTAGTTCAAAACAGACTTCGCCGCTGGCATCGAATTTTCCCTGTAGCTCTCCCTGCCGCGAAGAAGAGTCGCAGTTCATTGCCACCGCCGGTAGCGCACTCATGCCCACCAGCAGACCACCCCATGCCATTTTCATCGCCCGATTTATCCCTGTAAAAATTTGTTACCAACGCTAATGCAAATGGGAATGATTTGCAATAACATCAACTCCGCTCATTCTGACCATTAGATTTTTCTGGTGGGGGAAAAGGATAATTATGGTAATTTCAACCAAGGACATAGCGAAAACATGTTTAAATATAATAAGATAAAAAAACTCTGGGCCACGGGGTTTGCCGTGGCGACGCTCGCAGGACCGGCACTGGCGGAGGAAACGCTGGTGGTCACTGCGAGCAGTAACGAAGATCCCACGGCCCCCGTCAAAGGTATCGTCGCGACCAAAACCCTTTCCGCCACGAAAACCGCCGCCGGGCTGGTGAAGACCCCGCAGTCGGTCTCGGTCATCACCCGCGATCAGATGGCGGCTCTGGACGTGGCGTCCGTGTCACAGGCTCTGCGCTATAGCGCCGGGGTATTTACCGAGTATCGCGGATCGTCCAACCGTAATGATGAAGTCTTCGTCCGCGGCTTCAGCTATGTCCCTAAATATCTCGACGGCTTGAGCTATGGTGCCACCGCCTCGTCGCAAACCGGCACGCTGGATCCGTGGCTGCTGGAGCGCGTCGAGCTGGTACGCGGCCCGGCCTCGGTGCTGTTTGGCCAGGTCAACCCCGGCGGGCTTATCAGCATGACCAGTAAGCGTCCCACCAGCCAGTCGGTGCATGAAATTCAGTTCCGTACTGGCAACGACAATCTGGCGGAAGGCGCGTTTGATGTCGGTGGCCCGTTAAGCGACGACGGCCGCCTGCTCTATCGCCTCAACGGTCTCGCCCGCAGTCAGAACAGCCAGGTCGAGGACTATAAAGAGACGCGCATCGCCATCGCGCCTGCGCTGACGTGGTATCCCAACGATGCTACCCGCTTCACGCTGCTGACCAGCTATCAAAAAGATCCCGACGCCGGTTATCGCAACTTTCTGCCGCGCTACGGCACCGTCGACAGCGTCGATGGCAGCTATATTGCGCGCGACTTTAACGTCAGCGACCCCAGCTACGATCAATCCTGGCGTGAGCAGACCCTGATCGGTTATGAATTTGAGCATCAGCTCAACGACATGCTGACCCTGCGACAGAACGCCCGCTATGGAACGATAAAGCAGAAATATCGCTATCTGGTCTATTCCAGCAGTGAAGCCAACAGCTCTGTGCTCTCGCGCCGCGCCCAGCATGAGAAGCGGCAAACCGACGAGTTCGGCGTTGATAACCAGCTTGAGGCGCAGTTCGCGACCGGCCAACTGGCGCACACCGTGCTCGGCGGCCTGGACTATAAAACCAGCAAGGATAAGCAGTATCTCGGTCGCGCCAGCGGTTCGCAGTACGATCTCGACTGGCGTGCCCCGGTCTACGGCGTGAAGGTCGATGAAAGCACCTTCCGTAGCGCCAGCGATGAACAGCAGAATCTTGATCAGGTTGGCCTCTACCTGCAGGATCAGCTGAGCCTGGAAAACTGGGAACTGCTGCTTTCCGGCCGCTATGACTGGGCGGAAGTGCGTACCACCGACTTTACCGACAGCAGTCGCACCCAGAAAAACGACAGCAAGTTTACCTGGCGTACCGGCCTGCTGTACGCCTTTGATTTTGGCCTGTCGCCCTATATCAGCTACAGCACCTCCTTCGAGCCCAACCTGCAGACCAACCGTGCGCCGGGCGTCGCTCCGTTCGATCCCAGCGAAGGGAAACAGGTGGAAGTGGGGATGAAGTATCAGCCTACGCCGACGGCGTTGATGACTCTGGCGATGTACGACCTGACTCAAAGCAACGTTGCCACCTGGAACAGCGCGGCGGGATGGTATGAGAACAGCGGTAAGGTCCGCTCAAAGGGGGTGGAGGCCGAAGCGCACGCCACGTTCTTTGATAACCTCAACCTGATTGCTTCATACACCTGGATCGATGCGGAAACCGTGAATACCACCGTCGCCGGCAACGAAGGGAAAACCCCGGCGCGCATACCAACCCATATGGCCTCGGCGTTCACCAGCTACACCTTGCCCAATGGCGCGCTAAAAAACCTGACCGCTGGGGTTGGCGTGCGCTATATCGGCACCAGCTTCGGCGATGCGAAAAACACGTTCAAAGTACCGGCGGTAGATTTGTATGACGCGATGGTCAGCTATGAGCCTGGCGAAATGATCTCAAGCCTGAAAGGGACGAAAGTCCAGTTCAATATCAACAATATCGCCGACACGAAATATGTTGCCTCGTGCGCCAACGACAGCGCCTGTTTCTATGGCGTGGGTCGTACGGTCACGATGACGGTAAACTACGCCTGGTAGAAAGCAAACGTCCGCCGGTTTCCCCGGCGGACGCGCCTCAGTGGGCGCGATTGTGGTTCTCTTTGCGGTAGGCGCCCGGCGGCTGATGAAAGGTGCGGGTGAAAATGCGGGTAAACGTCTGCTGCGAATCAAAGCCGTATTTCAGGCAGATATCATAAACCCGCTGATTGGTGTCGCGCAGATCGCGCGCCGCCAGCCGCAGTTTACGTTCGCGGATATAACGCCCCAGACTCTCCCCTTTGTACTGCAAAAAGAGTCGTTGCAGATGCCATTTCGAATAACCAGAGTGACGAGCAATATCATCAATACGCAACGGCTGATGTAAATTGTCATCAATCCACCCGACGATAGTCTCAATCACCTGAGCGGAAATAGTCATAAGTCCTCTCCTCTTGAATTAAAGCAGTATTTATCGCCACCAGGTAGTAAATGATTGCGTCTTATCGGCAACCCAAACCGGCTCGCCAAGCATTGGCGTTAACAACCGCCACGGTCTTTGCTGGCTGGCAGCAGCCAGCCGCTTATAGGGATCGTCCCAGCTGTGTTTCGCCAGCACAAAGCGCCCCGCATGCCCCGGCAACACCGCACGCGTGCGGAGATCGTCGGCAGCCTGGGCGGTTTCGTCAGGCATCATGTGAATGTATTTCCAGTCCTGGTCGTACTGACCGTTCTCCATAATCGCCAGATCCACGGAACCAAACTGTTCGCCGATGGCTTTGAAGTGCGGGCCGTAACCGCTATCGCCGCTGTAGTAAATTTTCTGCTGCGGCGTGACGAACATAAAACTGGCCCACAGCGTCTGGTTACGCTTCAGCCCACGACCGGAGAAATGGCGGGCCGGCAGCACATGCACGGTGAGCTCGTCGCTGACCGGCAGCGCCTGATTCCAGTCCGCTTCGCTGATGATGGCGCTCTCCATGCCCCAGTAACGCAGATGCGACCCCACGCCGAGCGGCGTCACCACGCGCTTAATTTTTGGCATCAACGCTTTGATGGTGGCGTAATCCAGATGGTCGTAGTGATCGTGCGAAATGATCAGCAGGTCTATCTCCGGCATACGCTCTGCACGCCACGGATAGTCACCCGGGAAAGCTTTATTAATAAATGAGAACGGTGCGGCATAGTCACTGAAGACCGGGTCGATCAGAATGCGCTTCCCCGCCAGTTGCAAATACCAGGAGGAGTGGCCGAGCCACACCATCGTATCCTGCCCGAGAGGCAGACTGGCAAGATCGGTATTGACCAGCGGCAACGGCTGAGCGGGACGGGCATTTTCGCGTTTAGTCACCAGAAACTCCCACCAGGCGGACAGCATATTTTTCTGCCCGGTGAAGCCCGGTGTGGGAAGCTGATTATGAAACTGACCATCGCGATAGTGCGGCGACTGTTCCACCAGACTGAGCTGTGCACCCTGCGGCGCCCTGCCAAATCCGGCATTTAAGACAAACGGCAAAGCTGTTG
>NZ_JBCNNS010000196.1:0-5892 GCF_039594335.1 Raoultella sp. | reverse complement strand
AAGCAATGAAAGAGCGCATTCCTGTGCAGATCAAAGTGAAAAAAATCAACGGTCTTGGCTACAGCCGGCTGGATAAAATCTTTTCTGTCGACTAATCCGTCAGCCACTCCCCGTTGCACCGGCTGACTAGGGCAACGGGGTCACGCTGATTTACAGTGGCCACAGCCAGGCCGCGCCGCGCACGCCGCTGGAGTCGCCGTGTACGGCTTTTCGAATCGGCGTCTCGCACTCTCCGCCGAACACCCATGGCTTCACCAGTTCAGGCACCGTCTGGTAGAGACGTTCGACGTTACTCATCCCGCCGCCCAGGACAATCACATCCGGATCGAGGATATTAACCACGTGGGCCAGCGACTTCGCCAGACGCATCTCATAACGCTTTAACGCCTGCTCGGCCAGCGGGTCCTGCGCGCCGACCCGCTGCATAATCGCATTGCCCGTGAGCGACTGGCCGCTCAAGCGCTGGTAATCCGTGGCAAAACCGGTCCCGGAGATAAAGGTCTCAATGCATCCCTGCTTACCGCAATAACACGGCACTTCGGCGCGATAGCGCAGTTCATCATCATCCATCCACGGAAGCGGGTTGTGACCCCACTCCCCAGCGGTGCCGTTGCCGCCAATATGGGAACGCCCTTGTATCGCCACGCCAGCTCCGCATCCGGTGCCGATAATGACCGCAAACACCGTCTGCGCCCCGGCGGCGGCGCCGTCTACCGCTTCTGAAACCGCCAGGCAATTGGCATCATTCGCCAGGCGTACTTCGCGGTTTAATCGCTGGCTCAGGTCTTTATCAAACGGCTGACCGTTGAGCCAGGTGGAGTTGGCATTCTTCACTACCCCGGTATAGGGCGAAATCGAGCCAGGGATCCCGACGCCGACGCTGCCGCGCTGCCCGGTCGCCTGCTCGGCCATCCCGACCAGCGCAGCGATATTCTCTATCGTTTGCCGGTAATCCTCGCGTGGAGTCGGCAAACGGTGACGAAATAACTGCTCTCCCTGGTCACTCAGAGCAATGACTTCTGTTTTTGTACCGCCCAGATCAATACCAATACGCACTGTAAGCTCCTCTCCCCGATTAACAATGCAAGCATAGCGACAATTCGCTATCATGCCCGCTGGATTTAACGACAACGCCGTGGAAATTATCATGCTGTGGTTCAAAAATTTAATGGTTTACCGTCTCAGCCGCGACATCTCATTGCGCGCCGAAGAGATGGAAAAACAGCTGGCCGGGCTGACATTCACCCCTTGCGGTAGCCAGGATATGGCGAAGACCGGCTGGGTCTCGCCGATGGGATCACACAGCGATGCGCTGACCCATACCGCCAATGGCCAAATCGTGATCTGCGCACGTAAAGAAGAGAAGATCCTGCCGTCACCGGTGATCAAACAAGCGCTGGAAGCCAGGATCCTCAAGCTGGAAGCCGAGCAGGGCCGTAAGCTGAAAAAAACCGAGAAAGATTCGCTGAAAGACGAAGTACTGCACTCACTGCTACCGCGCGCCTTCAGCCGTTTCAGCCAGACCATGATGTGGATCGACACCGTCAACGGGCTGATCATGGTCGACTGCGCCAGCGCCAAGAAAGCGGAAGATACGCTGGCGCTGCTGCGTAAAACCTTAGGTTCTCTGCCGGTCGTTCCGCTGGCGCTGGAAAACCCGATCGAGCTGACGCTGACCGAATGGGTCCGTTCCGGGAGCGTCGCCCAGGGCTTCCAGCTGCTGGATGAAGCCGAACTGAAAGCCATGCTGGAAGACGGCGGCGTTATTCGGGCGAAGAAACAGGATCTGGTCAGCGACGAAATCGCCGTACATATTGAAGCGGGCAAAGTGGTGACCAAGCTGGCCCTCGACTGGCAGCAACGTATTCAGTTTCTGATGTGCGACGATGGTTCGCTCAAGCGTCTGAAGTTCTGCGACGAACTGCGGGACCAGAATGAAGATATTGACCGGGAAGATTTCGCTCAGCGTTTTGACGCCGACTTTATTCTGATGACCGGCGAACTGGCGGCATTGATTCAGAATCTGGTGGAAGCTCTGGGTGGAGAAGCCCAGCGCTAATCAGCGCCATGCAGCACACCCGACAAAACGAGCAAAATGCCTTCCTGCCACGGCAGGAAGGCGATGAATCACAGATAGCGGCACAGATAAGAGGTTGGCTCAGCCACCTGCAGATAAAACTCGCTGTTGCCTGGTACATTGAATACTTCACCGGCGGCATACACTTTCCACTCGGTTTCCCCCGGCAGCAGCACATTCAGCGCACCGCTCACCACCGTCATCTCTTCTGGTTGCGCGGTACCAAAGGTATATTCCCCTTCTGCCATCACCCCGACGCTCGCGCGGCCGGTGCTGCTGCTGGTGAAGCCAATAGATTTCACTTTTCCGTCGAAGTATTCATTGCTTTGAAGCATAAACAAGCCCTTATGATCTTTTGTTGAAACCTCAATATAGGGGGCGCTCCTTGCCCCTGTCACGCAAAATTACGTTATCGGACCATGTTAAACTAATAGTTCTGCGGCCAGCCGGGAAACCAGCACATTTGACAGCAGAACCGGCACATCCAGTGCTTTTTGCAATACGTCGCGATGATGCTGGTGGTAACCCAGGCAGTCGAGCACCAGCACGTCGGCACCCTGCTCCAGCAGCGCGCGCCCGGCGCTCAATAAATCACTATCGCTGCCACCGATCGGGTTGGCTAACGCATAGTAAGGCGTGTTTTCTAACGAACGCCACTTTTGCTGCTGCATGGGCAGCACTTCCTCAACGGGAACGATAACCCCGACCTGATGTCCGTCGACAATCGACGCCACCAATGGCGGAATAATCCGCTGTGGTTCCAGTAAAATGGCATTGCGCGCCGTGAAGCCACTGAGCATTTCGGAACTCAAAAACAGAATGACATCATATTCTTGCCTGTCGAGCATCGCGATAATATGCTTTAAATCACGCTCGACCTTCTGGCGCGAAACCTCAGCCGGCTGGTTATCGTTCAATAACGTCAGCAGGCGATCATCGCCCGAATCAAGGGCATAATTTTCCATAACGTCTTCACGCCTCATTTTGCCTAACAGGCTAATATGAGTGATCTGCTCTTCCCTGATATGTTCGGTTAAAAGCGGCAGAACTTCAGCCACCGGTACCACGCCAACGGTTAAAATAGCCATCGTTGTACTCATATCACGTACCTTTTTACTACCACTGCTTCAGCACAGGCTTACTACACACCACATCCGCCTCCCCTGTTGACTAAAAATCAACCGTCCAGAAGCGTAGCAGCTTACCGCCGCCGTCGAATGTAAAGATTCATGCCGCCTCAGGCACGTGCCTTAAAAATCCGTACCTTAAAGAATCATCAGTGGCGCTGATGGATTAAAAATGTGATGGAGGCCCGGAATTCCTTGTGCACAGCGAATTCCAGGCCGGTGAGATTATGATTTTTCCGGGTCTTCATAACGCTGTTTAGCATCCAGCGCTTCCTGTTCCGTAGGGTGTTCACTGATCAGTGAATCGGCCGTCGGGAAATCGGCTCGCAACTGATACCAGGTCTCCCCCTGCCCTGAGGGACCTTTCGCAACAGCGACGATACGCGCTTCTCTCGGATATGGAGGTTGGGTGGGCATAGCTCTTCCTTCTTCGACCATCAGAGCTATTAAGTATAGGAGCCCCTGCGTTGTTTACCGTCAGTAAAGTCTTAACTCGCAGCGCGGGCCGGCGTCGCTTACTCTCTTGCTGCCTCAGCGCATTGAGCCTCTTGCGGAGCTGAGACATGCTGCAACGTCACCAGAATTTGCCCGACGACTTCATCCGGCGCCGCGGTGGCATCGATAATATGGTGTGCGGTTGCGCGATACAGCGCTTCCCGTTGCGCCAGCACTTCGCCGACTTCATCGCGCACCGGTTTGCCGGTCAGCGTCGGGCGCTGCTCGGTTTTCGGATACGCTTCAAGGCGGTCGATCAGAGCCGCAACCGGCACCTGCAGGTAAATCACCACGCCGTTTTCGCGCATGAACTGGCGGTTACCTTCAGCCAGAATAATGCCGCCGCCGGTCGCCACCACCGTTTCCGGCTGTGTGGCCGCTTTCAGCGCCTCAGACTCCAGCTCACGAAAACGCGCCCAGCCCTCCTGCTCAACAATTGCCGCGACCGTACGCTGCTCACGCTCCTGCAGCGCATGATCGGTATCGGTGAACCGGTAATGACGCACCCGCGCCAGCGCATGGCCGATAGTCGTTTTACCGCAGCCACGCGGCCCGATGAGAAAGATTGGCAATGTCATTACCGAAGACCCCCTGGTTCCGCATATCGCGGGAAAATGAATACGAATAGTAAGCAATAGTACCTGCAAAATCGCCGGCAATAACCGTAAAATAAAAGTTACACTTCTCTGACAAAGCTCGTCCGTCACAGATGGCAAAAGGTTTTATCGCGTAAACCTATCATTGCATTAAGTGTTATTCCAGATTTACTTTATTCAAAAAGATTATTTTTCAGCCGCTGGCTGGCGTAAACGGTAACACATTTATGCATAGCTTTACGCATCAACATATTTACAACATGGCACGTTCAGTCACACTCTGAAGCTAAACGACCAGCATGACAGAGGAAAGTACCATGCAATCTGAAGAACAACGCCTTATTGATGGACTGTTTTCCCGCCTGAAAGAGGCCGGGACGCAGAGCGCTTCGCGCGATGCCAGTGCCGAGGAGCGGATTGCGCAACACATGAAAGAACAGCCCGCCGCGCCCTATTACATGGCGCAAACGATACTGATCCAGGAAGCCGCCATCAAGCAGCTCAACGATCGTATCCAGGCGCTGGAAAGTCAGGTAACGCAGCTCCAGGCAGCAAAACCGAGCAGCGGCGGGTTCCTCGCTGGCCTGTTTGGCGGCGGTCAGACCCGCGGCTCCGACCCCATTCCCGGAGCCGAACAATATGGCCGCCCTCAGGCCAGCGCGCAACCGCAGTATGCTCCGCAAATGCCGCAGCAGAACTATGCGCCACAGGCGGCGCGCAGCGGCGGCGGCTTTATGGCCGGGGCGCTACAAACGGCGGCAGGTGTGGCAGGCGGCGTGGTGCTGGGCAATATGCTGACCAATATGTTCAGCGGCTCGCATCCGCAGGAGATCGTCAATATTATCGAAGAAAAACCACAGAACGACCTCGGTCAGACGCAGGAATTCTCTGGCGCCGACGATCCGTTCCGTCAGGACGATAATCAGTTCCTCGCGGATAACAACACCTGGAACTCTGACTTCGATGCTGGCATGGGTAACGACGACGATTTCGGCGGCGATGACGACAGCTGGGTTTAACCCTGCGGGCGTTTGGTCTCTGACAGCCACTTCTCCAGCGCGGCGGCAAATTGTTGCCGATCGCGCTGCGACAAACTATCCGGGCCGCCGGTTTGTACGCCGCTGGCCCGCATCGTTTCCATAAAATCACGCATCGTCAGACGTTCGCGAATGGTCGCATCGCTGTAGCGCTCGCCGCGCGGATTTAAGGCAGCCCCCCCCTTGGCCAGCACTTCCGCCGCCAGCGGAATATCGGCGGTAATCACCAGGTCGCCCGGTTGGCACAGGCGGACAATTTCGTTATCAGCCACATCAAACCCCTGCGGCACACGCAGCGTGCGGATCACCCGGGACGGCGGTACCCGCAGCGGCTGGTTGGCAACCAACGTCAGAGAGGTCTGCGTACGCTCGGCGGCGCGGAATAAAATTTCTTTAATCACGTTCGGACACGCGTCCGCATCAACCCAAATAACCATTCCGGCTCCTGTCGACGAAAAAGGGAGGCATCATTGTCACCTGCTTTTGTCCCCCGGGGAAGCGCTGGAGTGATAAGCTAGATAACTCACGACAAAATAAGCAAAGAGGAACGGTGATGGAGA
>NZ_JBCNNS010000195.1:0-5897 GCF_039594335.1 Raoultella sp. | reverse complement strand
GGCGACCATCTCCATCGCTTTAGTGATCTTTTGCGTGTTCTGGACGCTTGCGATCTTACTACGTATCTCTTTTGCGCCGGCCATGAGCTTCTCCTCAATGCCTTGCGGCCTGCCCTAAGACAGACCGCCAGACGTTACCAGGACTGGGTTGCTTTGAAGGAATCGAGGATGCCTTTCAGCTTGCCTTCGATTTCGTCGTTATAGCCACCGGACTGGTTAATCTCTTGCATCAGCGGAGCGTGATCACGGTCGACGTAAGCCAGCAGAGCGGCTTCGAAGCTACCGATTTTCGCCAGTTCTACATCAGCCAGGTAACCACGTTCTGCTGCGAACAGAACCAGAGACTGCTGCGCGACGGACATCGGCGCATACTGTTTCTGTTTCAGCAGCTCGGTCACTTTCTGACCGTGGTCCAGCTGTTTGCGGGTTGCATCGTCAAGGTCGGATGCAAACTGGGAGAACGCTGCCAGTTCACGATACTGCGCCAGTGCGGTACGGATACCACCGGACAGTTTCTTCATGATCTTGGTCTGCGCTGCACCACCAACACGGGATACGGAGATACCCGGGTTAACCGCAGGACGAATACCGGCGTTGAACAGGTTGGTTTCCAGGAAGATCTGACCATCGGTAATGGAGATTACGTTGGTCGGAACGAATGCGGAAACGTCACCCGCCTGCGTTTCGATAATCGGCAGTGCGGTCAGAGAACCGGTTTTCCCTTTCACTTCACCTTTGGTGAAAGCTTCAACATATTCGGCGTTAACACGCGCAGCACGCTCCAGCAGACGAGAGTGGAGGTAGAATACGTCGCCCGGGAAGGCTTCACGTCCTGGCGGACGACGGAGCAGCAGGGAGATCTGACGATAAGCAACAGCCTGTTTAGACAGGTCATCGTAAATGATCAGCGCATCTTCACCGCGGTCGCGGAAGTATTCGCCCATTGCGCAACCGGCGTATGGCGCCAGGTATTGCAGTGCAGCAGATTCGGATGCAGTCGCTACCACCACAATGGTGTTAGCCAGCGCGCCGTGCTCTTCCAGTTTACGCACCACGTTAGAGATGGTGGACGCTTTCTGGCCGATAGCAACATAGACGCACTTGATACCGGAATCACGCTGGTTGATGATGGCATCGATAGCCAGCGCAGTTTTACCGGTCTGACGGTCGCCGATGATCAGTTCACGCTGACCACGACCGATTGGGATCATGGCGTCAACGGATTTATAACCGGTCTGTACCGGCTGATCGACGGACTGACGTTCGATGACGCCCGGTGCGATCGCTTCTACGGCGGAGAAACCGTCGTTTTCCAGCGGACCTTTACCATCAATTGGCGCGCCCAGGGTGTTAACCACACGGCCCAGCAGGCCACGGCCAACCGGAACTTCCAGGATACGGCCAGTACATTTAACCTTCATGCCTTCGGCGAGGTCAGCATACGGACCCATCACCACGGCACCAACGGAGTCACGCTCCAGGTTCAATGCGATAGCGTAACGGTTACCCGGCAGGGAGATCATCTCACCCTGCATACATTCGGCAAGGCCGTGGATGCGGATAACACCGTCACTTACAGAAACAATAGTACCTTCGTTATGAGCTTCGCTCACAACATTGAACTGAGCAATGCGCTGCTTGATCAGTTCGCTGATTTCGGTGGAATTCAGTTGCATGCTCCAGTCCCCTTAAGACTGCAAGACGTCTGCAAGGCGATCAAGACGGCCGCGTACGCTGCCATCAATGACCATATCACCCGCACGGATGATAATACCTGCCATAACAGACTTATCGATTTTGCAATTCAGCTTAACTTTGCGTGACAGACGTTTTTCCATCGCGCTGACGATCCTGGCAAGCTGTTCATCACTCAGTTGGTTGGCAGATATTACTTCTACCTCTGCGATGGCCTCACTGGCCGCGCGCAGGTGAATGAATTGCTCAAGAACGTCCGGGAGCACCTTCAGACGATTGTTTTCCGCCATCACCTTAATCAGGTTCTGGCCGTTTTCGTCGAGTTGCTCGCCGCAGATAGCGATAAACGCTTCTGAGAGCGTTTCCGGCGCCAAAGCACCGGAGAGAAGCTCTGCCATTTGGTCGTTTTTGGTCACTTCGGCGGCAAACGCCAGCATATCCTGCCAGCGTTCAACACTGTTGTGTTCGACGGCAAAGTCAAAAGCTGCTTTGGCGTAGGGGCGAGCTACCGTTACAAATTCAGACATCAGCCCCTCCCTCCTTACAGTTCAGCGACAAGTTTATCCACGATGTCGCTGTTAGCAGCTTCATCCACGGAACGTTCGATGATCTTCTCGGCGCCAGCAACAGCCAGGATAGCGACCTGCTTACGCAGCTCCTCACGTGCACGTTTACGCTCAGCATCAATTTCAGCCTGCGCTTGTGCAACGATTTTGGTGCGTTCCTGTTCTGCTTCAGCTTTAGCTTCGTCCAGAATCTGAGAGCGACGCTTGTTCGCCTGCTCAATGATTACCTGGGCTTCCGCTTTCGCTTTTTTCAGCTGGTCGGTCGCGTTGGCCTGTGCAAGGTCCAAATCTTTCTTAGCGCGTTCTGCAGAAGCTAAACCGTCAGAAATCTCTTTCTGGCGTTTTTCGATGGCAGCCATTAAAGGCGGCCATACGTACTTCATGCAGAACCATACGAAGATAACAAACGCGATGGCCTGGCCGAGGATTGTTGCGTTCATGTTCACAGCACAATACCTCTTTAATTAACTCTGTGGCTTAGGTTTCTAACAACTTACTACGCGACGGCGAACATCACGTACAGACCCAGACCTACAGCGATCATCGGGATAGCATCCACCAGACCCATAACGATAAAGAACTGAGTACGCAGCAGAGGAATCAGATCCGGTTGACGCGCTGCGCCTTCCAGGAATTTACCTCCGAGGATGCCGATACCGATCGCAGCACCGATTGCCGCCAGACCCATCATCACAGCGGCAGCCATGTACAGCAGATCCATATTCAGGTTTTCCATGACAGTCTCCAGTTTGTTTCAGTTAAAACGTAGTAGTGTTGGTAAAAATCAATGCTCTTCAGACGCCATCGACAGATAGACAATCGTCAGAACCATGAAGATGAAGGCTTGCAGCGTAATAATCAGGATGTGGAAAATGGCCCAAGGCACATTCAGGATCCACTGTGACCACCACGGCAACAGACCAGCAATCAGAATGAAAATCAGCTCACCGGCATACATGTTGCCGAACAGTCGCAGACCAAGAGAAACCGGTTTGGACAGCAGGCTTACCCCTTCAAGGATTAAGTTGACAGGAATGAACGCCCAGTGATTGAACGGCTGCATGGTCAGTTCTTTAACGAACCCACCTACGCCTTTCATTTTGATGCTGTAGAAAATGATCAGGATGAACACGCCAAGCGCCATCGACAGGGTGATGTTCACGTCGGCAGACGGAACCACGCGCAGTGCAGGCAGGCCGAGTATGTGCTCACCGATCCAAGGTAAGAAATCGATAGGCAAGAGGTCCATCAGGTTCATCAGGAAGACCCAGACGAACACGGTCAGCGCCAGTGGCGCGATAACCTTGCTCTTGCCATGGTACATGTCTTTGACGCTGCCATGGACGAAGCCGATGATCATTTCGATGAAGGTTTGGAATTTCCCTGGTACGCCGCTGGTCGCTTTCTTAGCAACGCTACGGAACATGGCAAGGAACAGCAGACCGAGAACCACCGAGAAAAACATGGAGTCAATGTTGAGCGTCCAGAAGGTGGCTGTGTGGTTGTGCGGATCCACCAGCGAGAATGTACGTAGGTCCAGCTGAAGGTTGTTCAGATGGTGTCCTATGTAATCCTGCGGCGTCATATTTTCTGAAGCCATGATGCCTTTACCCTTTGTTGTTAATTACAGCTGGCGCCAGAACTTGTACCACCAGCACCAAAACCCACGTCACGATCAGCGGCATAAATACCACTTTTAAAACAGCCAGCGCCATCGCCAGAAGGGCGAAGGTCAGCAACACCTTGAAGGCTTCACCGAAGGCGAAGGTCCAGGCCACACGGCCTTTTGCTGGTGTATGCGCCTGATGACGCCAGGCAAAAATCATAAACATCAGGTTCGGCAAAACCACCGCCAAACCGCCGCATACAGCGGAAATGCCCCAGAAGGGGTCTTTGAGGCTGAACAGCAGTCCACTTGCTATTACTGCCAGTAACTGAATAAACAGAAGCTTGCGAGCAACGTTTCGACTCAAGAGCGACACTGACATCACGTTTTTACTCCTGCTCCCTTTGAGGTATGTCGCGTGTCGTATAAAACGTCCTTTAAGACGAAGAGTCAAGCATCAAAAAGCGGACAAATTATACGGTGACGCCCCGTGATTTCAAACAATAAGTAGCAAAATAGTGAATAAATGTTTAATTATTTTCCAACGGACAACTTTCCGTGCATTTCAGCGTTCTGTGAGCAGTCATACAAAACTGCAAATAACGTGGAAACACGGCAATTAAAGCGTGCATTAGATCACATAATAAACATTTCAAGCGCCCTTTAATGAATCAAGGACATAAAACGCTATTTTTCATGCTTTTGATATTCAAGATAAAAAGTGAGGACATTATCTAAAACAACCTCACATACAATAAAAACCTTTTATTGACATTTATAATAAAAATTTAACATCACTATGCTGTTCATCCGTGTCGATTTTTAGCACCCTGATATTTTCAAAGTTGACTATTTTGTCAGTGAATCACTTATGCTAAGTTAACCGCAGGAAAAGCCATAGTAAAAACATGGTTAAATGCAGTCCGATAATATCGCGGAGTGACCTTTATTTTTGTAACATCCGCGGGCGACATTTTTTCCACATTTTTTGATAAAAATTAACGCGATTTTGGTTGAATCACCACCAGGTGTCGCTCCCCTTCCAGCTGAGGAACATGAAGCTCAATCACCTCGGCAATACCATACCCTTCCGGCAGGTTTTCCATTTCGTCTTTTTGCGCTAACCCTTTGAGTGCATAGAAGTGACCGTTCGCTGCCGGCAGATGATGGCACCAGCTCACCATATCATTGAGCGATGCGAAGGCGCGGCTTATCACACCGTCAAACGGCGGTTCGGCCGGGAAGGCTTCCACGCGGCTCTGCACCGGGGTGACATTATCCAGCTTCAGCTCATGCTGCACCTGACGCAGGAAGCGCACGCGCTTGCCGAGACTGTCGAGCAGGGTGAAATGCGACTCCGGACGCACGATGGCCAGTGGAATGCCAGGGAGCCCCGGTCCGGTCCCGACATCGATAAAGCGCGAGCCCTGCAGATAAGGCGCCACGATGATGCTGTCGAGGATATGACGCACCAGCATCTCATTCGGATCGCGAACGGAGGTCAGGTTATAGGCTTTGTTCCACTTATCGAGCAGCCCGACGTAGGCCACCAGCTGGTTTTTCTGGTGATCGGTGAGCGAAATACCCGCTTCATCCAGCAGACGAGAAAGTTTGTTGAGCACAGTCTGTACCTTCAAAAAATAATGAGCCCGGAGGCGCTAACGCTTACCGGGCTATGAATGATAAAGGCGAACGCTGATTATGCAACAGTGAAATCAGCGCAGGCAGGCGGCCGCAATCAGGCGCTGCGGCGCAGCATCCCCTGCTTTTTCAGCCAAACCAACAAAATGGAGATCGCCGCCGGCGTGATCCCGGAAATGCGTGACGCCTGCCCTATCGACGACGGCTTATGGTCGTTCAGTTTGGCGATCACTTCGTTAGACAGCCCGGTGACCTGGCGGTAATCGAGTGTCGCCGGCAGCACGGTATTCTCATTACGCTGCTGTTTCTCGATCTCATCCTGCTGGCGAGCGATGTAACCTTCATACTTCACCTGGATCTCTACCTGCTCGGCCGCTTGCTGATCTTCC
>NZ_JBCNNS010000194.1:0-5899 GCF_039594335.1 Raoultella sp. | reverse complement strand
CTGCGCCTGATGGCGGTGAATCCGGACAGTAATCTGGTGTCGCGCGGCGGTATTCACGGGCTGCGATATGTGCAGAGCTATGCGCAAGCACTGCTGGTAAACGGCTGGGATCGCCGGCGATTACTGGAGATGGACAGGGCGCTGATAAAGCGGCATTTAAGCCCGGGAGGGAGCGCGGATTTGCTGTCGGTGGCGTGGGTTTTAGCGAAGTGTGGTTGATGCCCCTCCCCCCGAAGAGAGGAGGAGGGAGCCATCGGTTAATGCGCGGCGCTGGTCTGCGCGCCGGCCGGTACACGCACGTGTTTGTATTTAAACAGCGCGATGAAGGCAATGGCCAGAACCAACGAGTAGGCGGCAAAGATCAGCCAGACAGGCTGCCAGTCAGTAATGCCGTTGGTGGTATACATCTCCACAACTTTCCCGCTCACCACGCCGCCGAGGATACAACCAAAGCCGTTGGTCATCATCAGGAACATCCCTTGGGCGCTGGCGCGGATTTCAGGTCTCACCTCTTTCTCAACAAATACCGAACCGGAGATGTTGAAGAAGTCGAAAGCGCAGCCGTAAACAATCATCGACAGAACCAGCAGCACAGTACCGAACGGTGTCGGATCGCCATAGGCGAAGAGACCGAAACGCAACATCCAGGCGAAGATACTGATAATCATCACGTTCTTGATGCCATAGCGGCTAAGGAAGAACGGGATAGTCAGAATGAACAGAGTTTCGGAGATCTGAGAAATCGACATCATCACCGACGCGTGCTCAACGATAAAGCTCCCGGAGAACAGCGGGTTATTATCAAAGCTGTGCAGGAAGGTATTCCCGAACATGTTGGTGATTTGCAGTTCTGCGCCTAACAACATGGAGAAAATAAAGAAAATCGCCATCCGTTTGTTTTTGAACAGGGCAAAGGCGTCCAGGCCAAGCATGCTGCTCCAGCTCTGGTTTTTCTGCTGATTTGAGACCGGGATGTGCGGTAGCGTCAGGGTGAACAGCGCGAGGACCACGGAGAGCGCTGCCCCGATGTAGAGCTGCATGTGGCTCAGTTCGAAGCCCGCAAAGCTGACGCCCCACATCGCCATGATAAAGCCGATGGTGCCCCAGATACGAATCGGTGGGAAATCCGTCACAATATCCAGACCGGCGGATTTCAGGCGATAGTAGGAAATCGTGTTGATTAAGCCCAGCGTCGGCATATAGGCCAGCGAGTTAAGCAGAATCACAAAGAACATCTCCCCAGGCGTGGTGACCTGGGCCGCCATAAACAGCGTGCCTGCCCCTACCAGATGGCACAGCGCGTACACCCATTTCGCGCTGATCCACTTGTCCGCCACGATACCCAGCAGCGTTGGCATCAGAACCGCCGCAATACCGAGCGAGCTGTAAACGGCGCCAATAGACGCACCATCGAACTTGAGCGTCACAAACATATAGGAGCCAAGTGTAGTCAGCCAACTACCCCACAGGCAGAACTGCAGAAACGACAATATTTTAAGCTGCAGCTTAAGGTTCATGTTATTTTCCTCACGAGTAAGCGGGGTATGTGTTGTGATAATTACATCAATGGTTGCAATTTGATGAAATTCTATCAGTAAACGGCGCGAAGTTTTGTTACCTTCCGCAAAAAAATGCAATCCCCATTAATTTGCAGATTAGATTGTGATGCAAATAACATTTTCCTATGGGAAGGGGGAGGTGAAGCGGGAAAACCCGCCCCTCTCGCATCTGGAAAGGGGCGGGTGAGGAGATAACCTTATTTCCGGCGATAGGACTTCTGCGCCGTATTCACCTTATAAAGATAGCGACGCGATTCCGCCGACGGGTGACGGCTGGTGAGGGTGGAATAGACATCCCCCGGTGTCATGCTGTTGATAATATTGGCCGCCTGGATTTTATCGCTGGAGAAGACGCGTAATACGCTGCCGGCGCCGCCGTTATAAGCGGTGATCACGGCATAGCGGCGCGAGGTCGGATTATCGATACCTGACAGATACACATTATTCAGCATCGCCAGATAGGCTGTGCCGGTATCAATGTTATTCGCCGGATCGAACAGATAGCTGCGGCTTGGCAGCCCCGATTTCCCCTGCGCACGGAAGACATCTTTCCCGGCGCTGTGCTGCACAACCTGCATCAGACCCAGCGCATCAGCATGGCTCACGGCGTATGGGTTGAAAGAGGATTCGGTCTGCATGATCGCCAGAATCAGCGACTCATCGACGCCATACTTGCGCGCCGACTGGCGAACGTACCCGATGTACTTATGCGCACGTTTGTCGAGGTGGTTCGGTACCAGATTAATGGTGATGCTGTAAATCATTCGCAGGCCGTTGCTGCGGCTTTTCAGCCGCGTTTGCAGCAGATAATCGGCAAAGCGCGAGGCCCGCCACTCCCAGCGAATCGGATCGCCGTGGTTATCCACCACCTGTCCGTAAAGGAAAGGCTCTTTCGAAATCTGGATATCATCGGCGTCGGAGTAGAGGTCGATTGACCCCGGATCGTCGCCCATCAGCAGCGTCTTAATGATGGTCTGGCGTAAGCGACCGGTCGGATCGGTACCGGCGATAGTCTCGACGGTGATGGTGCCCTCATCAAAGTTGATGTGGCTACGGGTCTGATACTGATCGGTATACTTAACGTAGTCTTTCGGCCCGGCGAGCAGAACTTCGTTATAACCCCAAATATTTTCGATGTTATGGGCGAACTGGCCCATCAGAATATCGAAGCCGTTGGTGTCCTTAACCCAGGCTTCGTTATACTCATCGCCCTTTTTATTTGAGCTGGAACACGAAACGAGCAAAGGCGCAATGAGCGCTAGCGCTAAATATTTTTTCATCATTCCGGGAGTGTGCGTTGTGTTTGTTGTGCTTAAGAGTCAGAGGACTCTTACTTTTTTTCAGGCGGCGTGTAGCCTTCAATGTGCACATCTTTCCCTTCAAACAGGAACTGGATCATCTCCTGTTCCAGCAGCTTACGATGTTCCACGTTCATCATGTTGAGCTTTTGCTCGTTGATTAACATGGTTTGTTTGTGCTGCCACTGGGCCCACGCCTCTTTCGAAATCTCGTTATAGATGCGTTTGCCTAACTCACCCGGATACAGCTGGAAATCCTGGCCATCCGCTTCACGCTGCAGGAAAGTACAAAAAATCGTTCTGCTCATTCGTCATCCTCTTTAT
Organism: Raoultella sp.; assembly: GCF_039594335.1. Lineage (NCBI taxonomy): Bacteria > Pseudomonadati > Pseudomonadota > Gammaproteobacteria > Enterobacterales > Enterobacteriaceae > Klebsiella > Raoultella sp. Next base: position 2,718 of record NZ_JBCNNS010000194.1, on the reverse strand, counting down.
TCGCCAGAAAGCTATGCAAGAGCCCCGGCCTTCAACTGTTGCAACAAGCGCTCCACAGGCGCCGCCAGTCCAACCGACGGCGGCTGCGCTAAGTTATACCAGAGTGCGCTGCCTTCATCCACGCATGCGCCAGATGAATCTACGTTAAGCCACATCGGCACGATATCCAGATGGAAATGGCTGAAAGTGTGGCGGAACGCGGTCAGCTGCATCAAATTATCATCCTTTATCTCACGCTGAGCCAGCCATTCGCGGAGCGCGGCCTCCTCTTCAAACTGCGGAAAACAGAATAATCCGCCCCACAGACCGACCGGTGGACGTTGGGAAAGCAACACCTCGTTGCCGTGCTGCATCAGCAGGAAATAGCCCGTCCGTTGCGGAATGGTCTGCTTCGGTTTTTTACCCGGATATTGTGCCCACGTATGGTTTGCATAAGCGATGCAGCCGTTACTTAATGGACAGAGTTCGCATTTAGGTTTTGAGCGGGTGCAGACTATCGCTCCGAGATCCATCATCGCCTGGTTAAAGCGCTCAACCCCTTTTGCTGGCGTGACCTCTTCGCTGATCTGCCATAATCGTTGCTCAACCTCTTTTTTCCCCGGCCAGCCGTTGACCGCATAGCAGCGGGCCAGCACGCGCTTCACGTTGCCATCGAGAATGGGGTAATGCTTGCCAAGAGAGAGGGATAAAATCGCGCCGGCCGTGGAACGCCCGACGCCGGGCAGCGCCGCGACTTCGTCAAAGGTTTGCGGGAATTCGCCGCCGTGCAGGCTCGCCACCTGTTGCGCCGCCTTATGTAAATTGCGCGCGCGGGCGTAATAGCCCAGGCCGGTCCAGAGATGCAGCACTTCATCCAGCGGCGCCTCGGCCAGATCGATAACCGTCGGGAAGCGCGCCATAAAGCGTTCAAAATAGGGAATAACCGTGGCGACCTGGGTTTGTTGCAACATCACCTCGGAGAGCCATACTTTGTAAGGCGTTTTACCCATTTGCCATGGCAGGGTTTTACGCCCGTATTTGTCGTACCAGTCCAGCACCTGGGCTGAAAATTGCGCGGCGAGAAAAGTCAAAGCTACAGCTCCGGAATTGCGATATCAGGGTGGCAGATTGCAGCATAAGGGCGACAGGCTGTAAACCCTTGCATCCGTCGGGTAACTTTGGATAATGCCCGTTTTCCGAACACTCTCACAAGCAGACCTAACTTTTATGAAAAACGACGTCATATCTCCGGAATTCGATGAAAACGGCCGCCCGCTGCGCCGTATTCGTAGCTTCGTCCGCCGCCAGGGCCGCCTGACCAAAGGTCAGCAGCATGCGCTGGATAACATTTGGCCGGTGATGGGCGTTGAGTTCAACGATGCTCCGCTCGACTTCTCGGCGCTGTTTGGCCGTAACGCGCCGACGACGCTGGAGATCGGATTTGGCATGGGCGCTTCGCTGGTGGCGATGGCGAAAGCGAAACCTGAGCAGAATTTCCTCGGTATCGAAGTTCACTCGCCGGGCGTCGGGGCCTGTCTGGCCTCCGCCGAAGAAGAGGGCGTACATAACCTGCGCGTGATGTGTCACGATGCGGTTGAAGTGCTCCACGCCATGATTGCGGATAATTCTCTCAACATGGTGCAGCTGTTTTTCCCTGACCCGTGGCATAAAGCGCGTCATAATAAACGCCGTATCGTACAGGCGCCTTTTGCCGAGCTGGTAAAAAGCAAGCTGAAGCTGGGGGGCGTCTTCCACATGGCGACCGACTGGGAGCCCTATGCGGAACACATGCTGGAAGTGATGTCATCGCTTGAAGGGTATCGTAACCTGTCAGAAAGCAACGATTATGTACCGCGCCCGGAATCGCGTCCGGTAACCAAATTTGAACAGCGTGGCCATCGTCTCGGCCACGGCGTATGGGACTTAATGTTCGAGAGGGTGAAATAATGGCAAAGAATCGTAGCCGTCGTCTGCGTAAAAAAATGCATATCGACGAGTTTCAGGAAATCGGTTTTTCCGTCGCATGGCGTTTTCCGCAAGGGAGCACTGAAGAGCATATCGATCGCACCGTGAATGACCTGATTGAAGAAGTGATCGAGCCGAACAAACTGGCATTTGACGGCAGCGGTTACCTCTCCTGGGAAGGACTGATCTGCCTGCAGGAAATCGGTAAATGTACCGAAGAGCATCAGGCTATCGTGCGTAAGTGGCTGGAAGATCGTCAGCTAACCGATGTGCGCACCAGCGAACTTTTTGACGTCTGGTGGGACTAAGTTTGACAAGGGTCGGCAATTGCCGACCCGTTTTGTCTTAAGGGAGTTTTATGATGCGCAAAACGCTGCTGGCGGTGGCGCTGTCCGTTACCGCTCTGTCCGCGCATGCGGACTACCAATGTAGCGTCACGCCGCGTGACGACGTGATCCTCAGCCCGCATCAGGTGCAGGTCAAAGGGGAGAACGGCGATCTGGTGATTAAGCCGGACGGCAATCTGACCTATAACGGAAAACAGTATTCTCTGACTGCGGCCCAGCGCGAGCAGGCCCAGGACTATCAGGCCGGCTTGCGCAGCAGCCTGCCATGGATTGATGACGGCGCGCGTTCGCGAGTCGAAGAAGGGCGTCAGGCGCTGGATAAAATCATTACCGAACAGGTTGGCGCCAGCAGCAGTATGCATGGTCGTCTGACCAAACTTGACGCGCAGTTGAAAACCCAGATGAACCGCATTATTGAACGTCGCAG